>JAMPXR010000140.1 GCA_023701085.1 Ramlibacter sp.
GGGAAGTCCGGCTTGTAGATGCGCAGGTTCTGCTGGTATTCGATCTGCAGCTTGGCCCGCTGCTCCTTGTAGGCCTGGATGGTCTTGTTCTCGACCACGGGCGCCACGTTGTCCGGGCTGCGCTTGATCTCGGCGAACAGGGCCTCGACCTTGATGCGTTCCTGCTCGGCCTTCGAGAGTGCGGCCGCGTAGTCGGTATAGGTCTGGTTGATGACGTTGGTTTTTTCGTCCAGCGTCAGGATCTGCTTGTCCTGCGCGTACTGATTGAGCCTTCGCTCGGACTCTTCGAGCTTGGCCTTGATCTGCTTGATCTGGTCTTCCAGGAAGGTCTTCGCGTAGGTGGAGCCCTCCATGCGGCGCTCCAGCCCCATGGCGATGTAGGACTGCACGGTGGTATTGGCGATGCGCGCGGCCAGGTCCGGGCTGGTGTTGTTGACGTGCAGCTTGATGAGGCGCGAGCTTCGCACCGGTTCCACCGTCAGCGCCTTGAGGAAGCTGCGCACGACGGTGTCGCGGCCCAAGACTTCCGCGTTGCGGGTGTTCGGCGTGGTGAACTTGTCATAGCCCGAAAACAGGCGGTCGAGGAAGCCCTTGCCTTCCCCGTCGGATTTGCCGTCGGCGCTCTCCGGGGCGGCGGCGGAGTCGGCCCCTTCCGCCGGCGCCGCGGGTTTGGATTGATCCAGCCGCAGTTCGTCGATGACGCGCTCGGCCAGCGACCGGCTTTTCAGCAGTTCGTATTGCGTCTTGAGCGACATCGCTTCGTCGACGTAGCCTTGCTCCTGGTCGGCGTCGTTGTTGAAGCTGACCACGCGGGGCGCCACCCGTTCGATCTGCAAGGTGACGGTGGACCGGTAGACCGGGGTGCTGAGGAAGGTGCGGATGGCGGCGGCGGCGCAAGCCAGCAGGATCACCGTGAGCAGAGTCCACTTGTGCTTCAGGACGATGCGCAGCAGTTCTGTCAGCGTGAGCGAATCGTCGGCGGCCTGCTCCTCCTGCTGGCGCTCCACCGCTGTTTGCAACTGGTAAGGCTGATGCAGCGCAACCGCGTGATTGGGGTGGGGCGGCTCGCCCGGCACGGACTGCAAGTGTTGGCGATTGGACATGGGGGCGAATCGGTTGGTGCGAGTCGACATCGTCCGGCACGCGCCGGATTCGGGATCGGCTCAGCGGAATACGGAGAACGGGTTGAAGGAATCGATCACGTCGCGGAACAGCGAATCCCGCAGGATCCTCCGGTTCGCGTCGCGCTGGACCACGATCAGGTCGTCGCCCTTGATGTCGGGGTCTGCGCTCTTGCCCGCGCGGATCTGGTCCACGTCGAACACCGCGACCTGGCGCACGCCGCTTTCGTTGACGCGGAACAGCATGACCTCGTTCGAATTGGCGATCTGCCCGAACCCGCCCGCCAGTGCCAGCGCGCGCAGCAGCGTGATCTGGCCGGTGAGCGGATAGATGCCGGGCTTCATCACGGCGCCATCGACCGTGATGCGCTCGGTGGTGAATTCCTTGATGAAGACGGAGACCTGCGGGTTCTGCAGGTACTTTTCGCTGTACTTCGCCGCGATGTGCGCTTCGGCCTGCTGCGCCGTCAGGCCCGCCACGATGATCGGCCCGATCAGGGGCAGCGAAACGGCGCCCGCGGCGTTCACGCGCACGGTGCGCTTGTTGTTGTCCTTGTCGAGGTCGAGCACCTCGACTTCGAGCAGGTCGTTGGGGCCGACACGGTAGTCCTTGCCCAGGCTGACGATGGGGACCGCGATGTTCTGCGCGGCCGGCGCCGCCTGCGGGCTGGCCTGCGTCGCTTCAGCGGCTTGACCGGGAGCGGGCGCTACCGGACGGAACGCGCCGGCCCGCGGGTCGATCGGCTGCCCGATGGGCGCGCTGCCGACCGTCGTGAATGCCGGCGCATTTTGCGCCAAGGAAACCGTCGAAACAGCCAATGTGGCCACGAATGCAACAGCGGCGAAAATTCTTGGCGCACACATCGTTTCATTTTAGCTCGGCAGGAAGGAAAGCAAGCGCTTTCGCAGAGCGGTGCGGGGTCTCTGAAACCAGGGTTGTGCAAACCACACAACTTTGGCCGCGACGCACGGCCCGCCGTTACAACTTGGTCGCACGAAAGTGCGCGTGCGGCTTGTTGCGCATCATGTCTTCGGCGCGGCCGGCCCGCCTGCCACCGCCTTCGCCGCTTCGGCGCCAGACACCGTGGCCTCGCGGTTCGCCGGGGTGCGAAGCGCGCCGGGGAAATAGGTCGCGGTCAGGCTGCGGGTTTCGCCGGGTAATTCCGTTTCGCCTGAGCCGTAGCGGCGCCAGTCCCGCATCCAGTAGATGTCGTCGGCGATTTCCAGGAAGCCCAGCGTCTCGCGGTCGCCGATCAGGATGCCCTGGATGCGCAGGCCCAGGTCTTCCTTGGCGCGCTGGATCTGCGCGGCCACGGCTGGCGTGGCGCCGAACTCACCGTCGGACGCGATGAGCAGGTCGGCGAGCTGCCAGTGGCGCTCACCCAGCTTGTCCAGCGCGCGCTCCAGCGGCCCGGACACGTCGGTGCCGCCGCGAAAGGTCTGGCCCATGAATTCGGCCAGGCGCACGATGCTCTCGCTTTCCACGGCCAGTTCGGTTTCGACGATCTCCTCGGGCCCGGAAAACGCGAACAAATGGCAGGCGCGCCGCTGCGCGTGCGCGGTGCGAACGGCTTCCAGCACCACCGCCTTGGCCACCGCCTCCGCGCCGCCTTGCATCGAGCCGGACGTGTCCACGCAGACCAGCATCGGTCCCATCTCCAGGCGCTTGTCCGGAACGCGCCGTGAGCTCGGGCGCCAGGTGGGCGCGAGTTCGTTCACCACGTCGGGCATGCGGTCGTCGTCTTCGTAACTCAGCAGCGTGCGTTCGGCATGGCGCGCATGCCAGACCATGCGCAGGCGCGGATGCAGCAGCAGCATCGCCTCGGCCGGCAGCATGCGCGCCACCCGCCCGGACCGGCGCACGCCCAGTGTTTCGCCGGGAAAGTCGGGCACCTGCACGATCCGCTCGACCGGGCGCAGCGCCAGGTGCTCTTCCATGATGCGCACCTCGCTCGCGTTCGACGCGTCGGGCTCGTCGGTGACGCGCGCGCGCCCGAGCTGGCGCACGATGCGCGCCAGTTCCGGCAGGGCATCGATCAAGCGCCGGGCACGCACCACCTCTTGCCAGCTGCCGCTGCGCAGCAGCCCGCGCATCATGTCCCAGCGGGTGTTCTTCACCAGGTCGCCGTGTTCGCCGAAGATCGCCCTCAGCTCGTCGATGGTGCCGCAGCGCTCTTTCCATTCCGCGGCAAAGGCGTCCAGCGCCAGCGCCCGGGCCGCTTCAGCGTCGGCTCCGCGATCCATGTAGTCGACGATCATGTCCAGGTGAAAGCACAGCGAGCGCAGCGCCGAGTCGGTCAAGTCCGCGTCGCCGGCGCAGTGGCGCGGCAGTTCGAGCTGTTCGAGCGTTTGCGCCAGCGGCCCGGCGAGCGCCTGCGGCGGCCAATCGTCGTTGGGCGTGGCGCGGCCTTCCAGCAGCGTTTCGCGCAGCCGTGCGATGCCGGGCAGGCGCGACGCGAGCCGGCCCTGCGAATGAACCAGGCTCCACAGCCACAGGCCGCGCGGCAGGCGGTCCAGGGGCGCGAGCGGCGCCTCCAGGCGCTCGTAGAGCAGGCTGACAGGCAAGGCGTCCCCGCGTCAGACGGGAACGGTGGACACCGCCACCGGCTCGGGCAGGCTGCCCGGGTCCACCTGCCCGCGCGGCAGCGACAGGAAGGCGTCGCGCGCGGCCAGGGCGCGTGCCCGCAGCGCCTCGATGGCTTGCGCCGTGCCGGCAAGGTTCGCGTCGGCCTGCGCCGCGAACTCGCGGTCCATCCAGAGGCTCTGGGCGGTGTAGGCGGCGAGCTCGACGCGGCGCGCCGCGATGGCTTGGGCGTAGCCCCCGATCCGGTCGACCAGTTCGTCGACCTGGCGCACTCGCGCCGCGATGTGCGTGTCGCCATACAGCCGGCGGCGGCGGAAGCTCATGCGCGTGGCCTGGCTGGCGCCCTTGGCGTCGTTCACGCTGGCATCGAGCTCGCTGCTGAAGCGCAGCCGTCCGCTGTCGTCGTAGTCCAGGTCCTCGGCTTCCTGTTCGATCTTCGCCTGCGCTTCGAAGGCCTCCACGACGCGGGTCAACAGCGGGGGCGCCATGGCGGCGTCCAGCCCGAGGCGGCCGGTCAGCCATGCCTGGATGGCCGACTGCTGCTCGGAGCCGGGCGCCACGCACCAGGGCAGCAGCCACAAGTCCCACAGCGCCAGCGCCGTGCGGCCTTCGCTGGCGGCGGCCACCTTGAGCAGCCAGGCAACCTTGACCCAGCGCCGGTCGGACACGTAGGCCTGTTCGCCCGCGAGCTTGCCGCGCAGCTCGGCCAGCAGGCCCGCCACCTCGGCGGGCATTTGGACGGCGGCGCTGGCGGTGGTCAAGGCCAGCAGGTCGGGATCGCCGAGCTGGTCGTTCGCGGACGGCTGTGCATCGGCGCCATCCAGGGCCAGCAGGCTGCGGAAGCCCGCCGCCGACACGGGGCCGACGGGCAGGCGCATCAGGAAACGGTCGAAGAAGGCCTCGCCCACCGCGTCGGCGGGAACCTCGTTGGTGGCGCCTATGGCGCTGATCAGCGGGCAGCGTTCGCGCCCGGCCCCGTTGTCGAATTCACGCTCGTTCAGCAGTGTCAGCAGCGCATTGAGGATGGCGCTGTTGGCCTTGAACACCTCGTCGATGAAGGCGATGGTGGCCTGCGGCAGGAAGCCCGCCGTCATGCGCTCGTAGCGGTCCTGCTCCAGGGCGGAGATGGACAGCGGCCCGAACAGCTCCTCGGGGACCGTGAAGCGGGTCAGCAGGCGCTCGAAGTAGCGCGCCCCGGCAAATGCCAGGTGCAAGCGCCGCGCCAGCTCGCTCTTGGCCGTGCCGGGCGGGCCGACCAGCAGCGTGTGTTCGCCGGCCAGCGCTGCCAGGAATGCCAGGCGCACGATGCGGCCGCGTTCGATGAGGCCCGCCTCCAGACAGTCGAGCAGGCAGGCCAAGCGTGGGCGCAGATCGAGAGCGGGCGTGCCTTGCCGTGCTTTGTTCATGGGGAAATGATGCCACGCGGCGCGGCGCGCGTTGCATGAGCCCGCGGGCTTGCGGGTTCGGAAAACCCGAGTGAAATGCAGGTGTGCTGGCGAACCCGGTTTGGAGGCGCTAAAGTGGTGCAGCGGCGATTTTCCGATGAACTTTGCGAAGGAGTCCTCGAATGTTTCCAGAGTATCGTGAGTTGATGGATGAGCTGAAAAGCGCGGACAGTCGTTTCCTGGGCCTGGTCGAAAGGCATTCCGCCCTGGACCAGAAAGTCAGGAATCTCGAATGCCACGCCGAATTGGGCACTCACGAGGAAATCGAGACACTCAAGAAGGAAAAATTGCGGATCAAGGATCAGGTGTTCGCCATGGTCAAGAAGGCGAACGCCACGCGCATGACCTCAGCCTGAAGTCGGCGCGACTTTGAGCAGGCGCCGCAGCAGCAGCGCCGCCTGCCAGCCCGCCAGCAGCCCGACGCCGTCGGCCAGCAGGTCCAGCGTCTCGGCGGAGCGGTAGGGCACCAGCGCCTGCAGCAGCTCGAGCAGCGCGCCGTAGGCCAGCAGTCCCAGCAACACGTTCCTGGCGCGTCCGGGCCAGGACCAGCACCCGAGAATCGCCAAGGCCGCGAAAGCCAGCGCGTGGTTCGCCTTGTCCCAGGGCATGGCGGGAATGTGGGAGGGCACGGGCAGCAGCGCCAGCACCAGCACGCCCAGGAGGCACAGCACGAAGGCCCATCGTCGGGCGAGCAAGGTCCAGGGTCGAGCCATGGTGCGCACTATCGCATATCGCAAATCGCACCTTAGTTCGGATCGGTCAGGCTGTGCCGGATGGCGAAGGCGTACAGGTCGAGCCGGTTGGAAAGCCCCAGCTTGGCGTAAACCGAGGTGAGCTGGTTGCGCAGCGTGAATTCGCTGATGCACAGGCGCTCGGCGATCACCTTGGCCGGCACGGTGGCGTCGCTGGCGACGGCGGCGATGGTCTTGCGCTCGCGCAGCGTCAGCGTGGCGATCTTGCCCTGGCTGGGGTCGTTGGCCCGGGACGCCTTCTGGCGCGCCATTTCCATGAAGATGCGGCCCAGGGCGCGCCGGTCTATCCACAGCTCGCCCTCGTGGATTTTTTCGATCGCCTTGAGCAGCAGCTCGGGCGAGTCCTTCTTGAGGACGACGCCGCGGGCGCCGGACAGGACGGCCCGGTCCAGCATTTCCAGGTCGGCCGAGCCGGAGATGATGAGGATCTTCGCGCTGCCGGCCTCCTGCAAGGTCTTCACCGCTTCGTCGGCCTGGTCTTCTTCCAGGTCCAGCAGCACCACATGGGGCGCGACTTGACCCAGCGCCTCCACGCTTTCGTCGACCGTGGGAGACGAACCGGCCAGTTCGAGCCGCGGGTGCGCGCTTTGCACCAGGCGCTCCAGTCCCCAGCACTCCATCGGCGGAGCGATCACATAGATGAGGATGGGCTTGGGTGCCACGGTAAGCAGGGACTGACTGGCTATGCTGAAAATGATA
>JAMPXR010000141.1 GCA_023701085.1 Ramlibacter sp.
CAACAGAAGGTCGATTTCGCCTGGATTTGCGACTACCCCTACGTGGCGCTCAGGAACGAGGTCCGGCTGCTGGCGGTTGCGCTCAACCAGGGCAAACCGACCTACGGGGCCTACCTGATCGTCCCGGCGCGCGACAGCCGCACCCGCAGCATCGTCGACCTCAAAGGGGCGGTTTTCGCTTACTCCGACCCTTACTCCAACACCGGCTACCTGGTCCCGCGGTACGAAATCAAGCAAGGCGGGGAGGACCCGAAAAGCTTTTTCAAGCGCAGCTTTTTCACCTGGTCCCATCGCAAGGCGATCGAGGCCGTCGCCGCGGGCGTGGCGCAGGGCGCCTCGGTGGATAGCTACGTCTGGAACACATTGAACAGGGTGCGACCGGACATCACCGCCAGGACGCGGGTCGTGTTGTCCTCGAAGGAATACGGCTTTCCGCCGATCGTCGCCCACCGCGATGTTTCCAACGCGGACTTTGTCCGGATGCAAACCGTCCTGATGGACATGAAGAACGACCCGCAGGGCCGAGGCCTGCTCGAGCGGCTTCATCTTGGCGGTTTCATCCAGGGTTCGCCCGCGCTTTACGACGGCGTTGCCGAGATGATGAGATTGTTCGGCGAGATTTGATGCGCCTGTTCGATCTGAGTTTGCGCTTCAAGATGCCCCTTTGGGGGGGCGGCCTGATCCTGGCCACCGCGATCGCCTTGTCGGGTTCGTTCGCCGTGCAGGCCTGGGACAACCTGAACGAAGACATCCTGAAGAACGCCGAGGAATTGGGACGCATCACGGCGCACACGCTCTTTCCGGTGCTGCTGCACGATGACCTGTGGAAGGCTTTCGAAGTCGTTTCCTCGCCTTATGCCGCCAATCCGGAAGCGGCTCTGGCCGAGACGCTGACGGTCCTGGACACCGCCAACAGGGTCTATGTTTCGTCCCGTCCCGAGCAGCAGCCGGTCCTCAGCGAGCTGGCGTCGCTGGGGGTCGACCACGACCTGCTGAACGGCGTGCTGCCGCTGGCGGCGGACGCCGGCATTTTCGTGCGCGACGCCCGCGATGCGCAGCACATCTACGTTGCCGTCCCGATCGCCAGCGACGGCGTGCGGCTGGGCACGCTGCTCGTCACATACAACAAGTCGCTTCACGGGCAGCGATTCCTGCTGCTTCTGAAACGCTCCGCGTGGATCACGCTGCTGGTGCTCGCGGTGCTGCTTCCCGTCACCGCCTGGTGGGGGCACCGCATGATGCAGCCGATGCGGCTGGTGACCGAGCGCATCAGCCGCATCGGAACCGGTGAACTGGAGCCCCTGGATCCTTCCTTCTACCCTTATCGCGACGAGATGGGCATGCTCTTCCTGGCCTATGAGGAGATGGTGTCCAAGTTGCGCGAAAAGGCCGAGTTCGAGAAGGAAGTGGTCGAGAGCGAGCGCATGGCGGCGGTGGGGCGGCTGAGCGCCAGCGTGGCCCATGAGATCAACAATCCCCTGGGCGGGATGCTCAACGCCATCAGCACCCTCAAGCGCCACGGCCCGGCGGATCCGCTGACGCAAAGAACGGTTTCGCTGCTGGAACGCGGCCTCTCGCAAGTGCGCGAGACGGTCGCCGCGCTGTTGATCCAGACCAAGGCCAAGAATCGCCCGCTGACCCCGAACGACTTCGAAGACATCCGTATCCTGGTGACTCCGGCGGCGAACAAGCAGGCCACGCAGATCGGGTGGTCGGTCGTCCTGCCCGACACGGTCTCCCTGCCCGCGACGCTGCTGCGCCAGGTGCTGATCAACCTGATGCTCAACGCCATTGCCGCCGCCGGCCGGGACGGCAGGGTGGGCGTGTCCGCCCACGTTGACGCAGGGCAGTTCGTGCTGGAGGTCGGAAACAATGGCAAGCCGCTGCTGCCGGAGCAACTGAGCCGCCTGTTCGAGCCGTTCACGAGGTTTTCAGAGCAGGGCCACGGGCTCGGCCTTTGGATCTGCTCCACCATCGTGAAAGAGCTGGGCGGCACGATAGACGCCGAGTCCAATCTCGGCCTGACCCGCTTCACCGTCATCATTCCTCTGGACCGTGCACATGACCTCGGCGCGCAAGATCTGCCTGATTGAAGACGACGAGATCATGGGCGAATCGCTGGTCGAACGCTTCGGCCTCGAGCGTCTCGGCTGCGATTGGTACCGCAACGGCATTGACGCACTCGCCGCGCTGCGCCAGCAGGAGTACGCGCTGGTCATCAGCGATATCCGCCTGCCCGATATCACGGGCGATGCGCTGTTTCGCCGCTTGCTGGACGAACGCGTGACCTTGCCGCCCTTCATCTTCATCACGGGTCACGGCGATATCGACACCGCCGTGAGCCTGCTCAAGAAAGGCGCGCACGACTACATCACCAAACCCTTCGACCTCGACGCGCTGATCGACAAGATCCAGGCCATCGTCACGCCCGACGCCGAACTGGGTGCGGGTGGGCTCGGGACCTCGCCCGCCATGCGGCGGATCGAAGCCACCCTGGCGCGCATCGCGGGCCGCGCGGCCTCCGTGCTGATCACCGGCGAATCCGGGGTGGGCAAGGAGAGGGTGGCACAGGCATTGCACCGTTTGACGGGCGCGGCCACCCCCTTCATCGCCGTCAATTGCGGCGCGCTGACCGAAACGCTGCTCGAGGCCGAGCTCTTCGGCTACGAAAAAGGCGCCTTTACCGGCGCCTACCGGACCCGCAAAGGCGTGTTCGAACAAGCCCATGGCGGCACGCTCTTCCTCGACGAGATCGGCGATATGCCGCTGGCCATGCAGATCAAGCTGCTGCGCGCGCTGCAGGAGCGCCGCATCGTGCGAGTGGGCGGCGAGACGCCGATCGACGTCGACATTCGTCTGGTCTGCGCGACGCACCAGATCCTGCAGGAGCGCGTCGCCAGCGGCGCTTTCCGGGAGGACCTGTACTACCGCATCAACGTGGTGGAGTTGCGCATTCCGCCGCTGCGCGAGCGGACCGAGGACATCCTGCCGCTGGCGCGCGTGCTCCTGGCCGAAATCGCTCGCGCCAATGGCAGGACGCCTCCACGCCTGACGCCCGCCGCGGAGCATGCGCTCAACGCCTACCCCTGGCCTGGCAACATCCGCGAGCTCAAGAACGCACTCGAGCGGGCCAGCCTGATGAGCGACGGCCGGCTGATCTCCCACGACCTGCTGTTCGATCGTCCGGCCCCCAATCTGAGCGGCCAGCAAGACGTGGCCAGCAGCCTGCGCGATTACCTCAATGAATGCGAGCGCGACTTCATCGTGCGCGCCCTCGGGTCCTGCCACTGGCAGATCCAGTCCTGCGCCGACTCCCTGGGCATCAGCCGGAAGAACCTGTGGGAGAAGATGCGCAAGCTGGGAATAGCAAAGGAAGCCGCTTCCGAATAGGCGAGGGCGGGTCGCCGGCCTCGAGGTCGCCGGCGACATGACCGACGTTGGGGCGGCTCGAGGTCAGCGGCTCGCGAAAGTGTGCTCGCCCGTGGGCGTCCACGTGATCTTCGCGTCGAGGAACATGGTCTTCACCTCGGGCCGGTACATCTTGACCATGTCATGGGCTTCGCCGCTGCGCCCGCCCGCGCCGCAGAAGAACACGATGGTCTTGCCCGTGGGCAGCTTGTCGAGGTTCTTTTCGAGGGTGTTGACCGGCATGTTGATCGCGCCCTTGAAGGTGCCGGAGGCGAACTCTCGCGGCTCGCGCACATCGACCAGGTGCACGCTGGCCGGCGCCTCGCGGTAGATCCGCTCGAACGAGGCCACGGCGATGGTGCCCGGCTCCTTGCCGGCCACCAGTGCCGGCGCCGCAGGTGCGGCCGCTGCCGCGTCGGGCCCGGGTCCGAAGGCTTTTTCCCACCCGGGGTAGCCCTCGGGCACGACCTTCACGTTGGTGTAGCCGAGCTTGATCGCCTTTTCGGCCGAATCGTTGCTCAGCTTGCAGGCGAGTCCGTCGCAATAGAAGTACAGCGGCGCCGCCTTGTCGGCGGGCAGGCGTTCGGCGGCGAGCTTGTCGAACTGCGAGTCGGGCAGACTGATGGCCCCCGGGATGTGGCCCTTGTCGTACTTGCGCTCCTTGGGCCGTGCGTCGATCAGCGTCATCGGGGCCTTCGCATCCAGCAGCTGCTTGACGTGCGCGACGCTGACGGCGTGCAGGTTGCCTTGCTTGATCCAGTCCGGAAATCCCTCCGCGTAGACGCGGATGTTCGTGTATCCCAGCTTCTCCGCCTTGAAGGCCGAGTTGTGGCTGAGGATGCACGCCGGACCGTCGCAATAGAAGATCAGCAGCTGGCCCTTGTCGGCCGGCAGCAGGGCGGGCGCCAGCTTTTCGAATTGCGAATCGGGGATGTTGATGGCGGTCGGGATGTGGCCCACGTCGTACTTGCGCGCCGCCGGCCGCGCATCGACGATGGTCGCGCCCTGCGCTTTGGGCAGCACGGCGTGGGGCTTGACAAAGCCGGCGTCGACCTGCTTGGGGTACCAGTCGGCCTTGGACGGCTGCGCCAGCACCGGCGGTTCGCCGGCCGCGTACGAGACGCCGCCCGAAAGCAGCGCGCCCAGCAGCAAAGCCGCCGAGAGCGCGCTCACGATGGCCATTCCGGAATGCTTCTTCATCGTTTTCTCCTGAAAGATCGATTCGCGCGTCAACCGCAATTGGCCGGCGCCTCGCCGTCCTTGGCGCCCCGCAGCAGGAAGGCCTTGATGTCCTCGAAGAGTTCGGCCTCCGGCACCTGGGCCATCCGCTCCGCCGCCTTGTTGCCGGACTTGATGCTTGCGCGGTACGCGGTGCTGACATAGGACCTGACCGTGTCCTTGCCCTTGGCATGCCTGTCCGCCTGCAGGTAGGCGGACCATTCCGCCTGGGTCTTGCTGCTGGGCTCGATGAACCCCATGGGCGTGCCCGAGTGGCATGCGGTGCAGACGCTGCGGTAATAGATGCGGCCGCGCCGCCAGTCGGCCTCGTCGGCTCGCGCCGAAAGCGAAATGGCCACTGTGCTCGCCAGGAAAACGAGCGCAAAAAACCCTCCTGAAGCGCGTGCTGGCTTCATTGGATGACCTCTCGGAAAGTGATGCAGGAACAATACTGTCAGGAGTATCAAAAATCCTTGCGCGCCGTCAAGAATCTCAGGGTTTTCCCGCGACAATACGGACCTGAGTCGCGGGCGCCGATGCAGGTGCGCCGCAGGGGTGAACATGACAAGAACCAGTGCACCCGGCGCGGCGGTGCCGGGCTGGACGGCCGCCGGGTTTTCGGCGCCGGAGTCCGCGGTTGGGAATGTGCCGACGCGCGTTGCGGGCACTTGTCCTTGCCCCGTCTGATCTATGTCAACGGGGGTGCCTCCGCGGCGTTGGCCGCGGTGTCCTCCTTGCCGACAATCCATCCAATGTTGAGCGCTTCCAACTTAAGCTGCGTGCGTGGGGACCGGACCCTGTTCACCGGCGTCGGCTTCGAGGTCGGCGCCGGGGAGTGGCTGCACGTGCGCGGCGCCAACGGGTGCGGCAAGACCAGCCTGCTGCGGCTGCTGGCCGGGCTGTCCAAGCCCGCGCACGGCGAGATCCGCTGGAGCGGCCAGCCGGCCAACGACGACGCCTACCGCGCCGACCTGCTGTTTCTCGGCCATCACGCCGCCGTGAAGGAAGAGCTCACCGCGCTGGAAAACCTGCAGCTGGCGTCGTCGCTCGACGGCAATCCGCTGCCGCGCGAGGAGGCCGTGGCCGCCCTGCGGCGCTTCGGCCTGCAGGGGCGTGAAGACCTGCCGGTGCGCTTCCTGTCCGCGGGCCAGAAGCGCCGCGTGCTGCTGGCGCGCCTGGTCACCCGCAAGGCCAGGCTGTGGGTGCTGGACGAACCTTTCACGGCGCTGGACACGCGGGCGGTCCAGTTCCTCGGCACGCTCATCGGCGAGCACCTCGCCGGCGGCGGCACGGCCGTGGTCACCAGCCACCAGGCGATCCCGGTGGCCGGTGGCAAAGGGCTCGACCTGTGAAGGCGATGCTGGCGGTGATGCGCCGTGACCTGCTCCTGGCGATGCGCCGCAAGACGGAGGTGCTGACGGCGCTGTTCTTCTTCGTGATCGTCACCAGCCTGTTCCCGCTGGGGATCGGGCCCGAATCCGCGCTGCTGCGCAAGATCGCGCCGGGCGTGCTCTGGGTGGGCGCGCTGCTGGCCACCATGCTGGGCCTGCAGCGCATGTTCGCGAGCGACCACGCGGACGGCACGCTGGAGCAGATGGTGCTGTCGCCCACCCCGCTGTTTTTCCTGGTGGCCGGCAAGAACGCCGCGCACTGGCTGGTCTGCGGCTTTCCGCTGGTGCTGCTGGCGCCGCTGCTGGGCATCCAGTTCGACCTGGATGCCGAGTCGCTGGGCGTGCTGACCCTGGGCCTGCTGCTGGGCACGCCGGTGCTGTCGCTGGTGGGCGCCATAGGCGCCGCGCTGACGCTGGGCGTGCGCGGCGGCGGTGTGCTCCTGAGCCTGCTGGTGCTGCCGCTTTATATTCCCACGCTGATCTTCGGCGCGGGCGCCGTGCAGGCGCATGCCTCGGGGCTGGGCGCGGGCGGCCACCTGTCGCTGCTGGCCGCGCTGCTGGCGATGGCCCTGTTTTTCGCGCC
>JAMPXR010000142.1 GCA_023701085.1 Ramlibacter sp.
CGCGTGTACTTGTCCGGCGCCTTGAGGAAATCGACGACCTCCACCAGCTCGGCCTCCGCCTCGTCGATGCCGGCCACGTCGTTGAAGGTCACGCGGTTTGCGGGGTCGGTGGCGTCATAGCGCTTGGCCTTGCTGCGCCCGATGCCGAACATGCCGCCCATGCCCATGCCGCCGCCCTGCGTCGTGCGACGGTACAGCCAGACGTAAAACCCGATGATGAGCAGCGCGGGTCCGAAGTAGGCCAGTGTGTTCCAGAAGCCGCCCTGCTGGATGGGCACGGCGCTGATCTCCACCTTGTGCTGGATCAGGAAGGCTTCCAGGTTGCGGTCGAAGAACGCGGGCAGTTCGGTGTTGAAGTACTGCGAGGTCCGTGGCGGGGGCAGCAGGCGGCGGTCGAGCGTCGTTCGCGGCGGCGTCTGTCCGGCCTGCTTGACTTCCTCCGCGGTCGGCCATGTCACGGCCGACACGAAGCGGCCTTCGATCGTCGTGCCGCGGCTGTACATGGCGGTGACGTTGCCGCTGGCCACCTCCTCGCGGAACACCGTGTAGGGCACCGTGACCGGGGCGTCGGCCTGCGGGAACAGCAGGCTCACCAGCAGGTAATTGATGAGCAGGATGAGGCCGAACCAGAGCCAGTACTTGCGCGGGGGAAGCGTCGCCTTGCCGGGCTGCGACGGCCCAGCCGGCTTGCGCGGGGGCGTGCGATCATTCATACACTCATCATGCCCGAACCCGCATGCAGATATTCGACGCCGCCGCCACCCGTGACGCCCTTCCTTTCGACCGGCTGGTACCCGCCCTGCGTGCGATGTTCGCGCGCGGCTGCACGGTACCGCCGCGTCAGGTGCACGACATCGCCGCGCCCGATGGCGGGCGCTTCACCTCGCTGATCATGCCGGCATGGGTGGAGGGCCGCTATTACGGCGTCAAGACCGTCAACGTCGCGCCCGGCAACGCGGCGCGCGGCCTGCCCGGATTGCACGCCAGCTACCTGCTGTACGACGGCGTCACCGGCGTGCCGCTGGCGCTGCTGGACGGTGACCAGATCACGGCGCGCCGCACCGCCGCCGCGTCGGCGCTCGCCGCCGGATGGCTGTCGCGGCCCACCGCGCGCCACCTGCTGGTGGTGGGCGCCGGCCAGGTCGCCCGCCTGCTGCCGGCGGCCTATCGCGCGGTGCTGCCGATCGAACGCGTCAGCGTGTGGGCCCGGTCCTTCGCCAAGGCCGAAGCGCTGGCCTTGGAACTGCAGCGAACCGGCTTGCCCGCAGGGGCCGTGCGCAACCTGGAAGCGGCCTGCGGCGAGGCCGACATCGTCAGCTGCGCCACCCTGGCGACCGAGCCACTGGTGCGCGGCGCGTGGCTGCGCCCGGGCAGCCACCTCGACCTGATCGGCAGTTTCACGCCGGCGATGCGCGAGGCCGACGACGCCTGCTTCGCCGGCGCGTCACTGTTCGTCGATGTCGAGGAAGCGCTGGCCAAGAGCGGCGATTTGCTGGGGCCGATGGCGCGCGGCGTGTTGGCGGCCGGCGACGTGCGCGGCACCTTGTCGGCGCTGGCGCGCGGCCAGGCGCACGGCCGCCGCGACGCGCAGGAGCGCACCGTCTTCAAGTCGGTCGGCACGGCCCTGGAGGATTTGGCCGCCGCGATCGAGGTGTATGAAAGGCCAGAGGCCGGGGGCTAGGGCGGCTGCCGCTGCGCCGACCGCGACCGCTCACTCCCCGTCGCCGAACAGGTCGCTCAGGTTCCCGGCCGGCCGCGCGCCGGAGCTCATGGGCGTGGCCTTGGGATATTCATCCGCGATCCGGTCCTCCCAATAGGTCGCCGGATTGGGCGCCGCGCACAGCCGCCGGAACACCTCCTCGGGAACGTGCTTGTACGCCAGGATGGACTTGTTGTCCCAATGCAGGTCGAGCTGCCGCGAGCCGGGGTCGTACTCGGCCTTCCTGATGCGGCCGCCCGGGAACGTCTTGGTGAGCATGGGCAAAGGTTCCTTCGGCGAAGACGATAACGTAGGGTAGCTCAGATCGCTCCCCAGGCGATGCTCGCCCATGGCTGCCGTCCCTCACCGAGTTCCCAATCGCAGCTCGCGCCGGCCCGCGTGCCTCATGAGTAACACCGACAACCCGCTGAACAGCAGCAACCAGTCTTGTGGCACCTGCAACAGGAACGCGGCGCTGCCGCCGATCAGGGACCAGATGAGGGGGATCACCAGAAGCCAACGCGGAACGGGTGCCGCCGCCAGCAGCAGGCCGAAGGTAAAGATCGTCCGAACAGGAACGCGGCCTTGTTGATTCCGGAAAAGTGCAGTCCGTGGTACACGACGCCGGTCCACAGCCACATCGCCGCAAGCCCCGCTGCGATGAAGCGGTCCGCGCGCGGCGAATGCCGAAGAACCGCCAGCACCATGGCAAGCCCCAGCAGGTAGGCCAGCCATTGCGCCGGCCAGGTGTTCAAGTTGTATAAGGCGAAGACCTCGAGAAATTGAACATGGGTGAATGGCAGCATCGTTCAGCTCCTTTCTGCCTTTCCAAGCTAAGGCGCGCGATCTCGACCTGCCATGACCCAGCTCAAGGATGCGCGAAGCGCTCCACTGTCGAGCAGCGCCGGCCGGTGCGTTCCGGCAAGAAGCTTCTTCGCGAGTAGTCTTATCGCAAGGGCGTCCCGCGCTGGCTATGCTGCAAGCATGGACGTGCGCGACGGCTTCACCGAAGCGGTGGGCAACACACCGCTGATCAGGCTGCGCAAGGCATCCGAACGAAGCGGCTGCGAGATCCTCGGCAAGGCCGAATTCATGAATCCCGGCGGGTCCGTGAAGGACCGCGCGGCGCTGTACATCGTGCTGGACGCCGAGGCGCGCGGCGAGTTGCGTCCGGGCGGCGTGATCGTCGAGGGCACCGCCGGCAACACCGGCATCGGCCTCGTGCTGGTGGGCAATGCGCGCGGCTACCGCACGGTGGTGGTGATCCCGCAGACGCAGAGCCAGGAGAAGAAAGACGCGCTGCGCCTGTACGGCGCGCAGCTGCGCGAGGTGCCCGCGGCGCCCTACACCGATCCGAACAACTACATCCACGTGGCCGAGCGCCTCGCGGCGGAACTCGCGCGCGGCGAACCCAAGGGTGTGCTGTATGCGAACCAATGGGACAACCTGTCGAACCGCGACGGCCATGTGCGCTCCACCGGCCCCGAGATCTGGAATCAGACGCGGGGCCAAGTGGACGGGTTTACCTGCGCGATCGGCACCGGCGGCACACTGGCCGGCGTGGGCCTGTACCTGAAGGAGCGCAAGCGCGATGTCGTCATCGCCGCGGCCGACCCGATGGGCGCGGCGATG
Organism: Ramlibacter sp.; assembly: GCA_023701085.1. Taxonomy (GTDB): domain Bacteria; phylum Pseudomonadota; class Gammaproteobacteria; order Burkholderiales; family Burkholderiaceae_C; genus Ramlibacter. Next base: position 3,332 of record JAMPXR010000142.1, read on the forward strand.
TACCATTACTTCAAGCACGGCGAGCTGCGCAGCGAGGGCAGTTCCATCACCGAGGGCATAGGACAGAGCCGGATCACGCGCAACCTGGTGGGCGCACCGGTCGATGACGCCTACCAGGTGACGGACGAGGAGGCGCTGCCGGTGCTGTTCGGCCTGCTGCGCGAGGAAGGGCTGTGCCTGGGCGGCTCCAGCGGCATCAACGTGGCGGCAGCGATGCGCCTGGCGCGCGACCTCGGCCCCGGCCACACCATCGTGACCATCCTGGCCGACGCCGGCACACGCTATCAATCCAAGCTGTACAACCCGGCCTTCCTGCGCGAGAAGAAGCTGCCCACGCCGTCCTGGCTGAGCGGCTGAACGCCGCCCGGGCGCGGCTCAGTACATCAGCCGGTAATGGGTGCCGCGGAAACCCAGCACCACACCGACCGGCGTGATCTGTTCCAGCACCACGCCCGAACCCAGGTCGGCCCCTTCCCTCACCACCTTGCCGTTGACGATCGCCATGCGCCGGTCCCGGTCCGCCGAATACACGCCACCGCTGATGACCAGAGGCGGCGCGTCGGCCGGCAAGCCCTTCACCGGCTGGGCAGGAGGCGCCGGCGGCAGGGGCGGGCGCACGGCGGGCGGCGGCTGAACGGGCGGCTGCGCCGTTGGTGGCGGCACGGGCGCGGGCGGCACGAAGGGCGGGATCGTCGCGGGAAGCGGCCCACCGGGCGCCGCCACGCCGGGAGACGGCAGCGCGGGCACCATGGGGGCCGCAGGGGCCGCGCGAGGGACGGGCGCCGCATAACGCTCGACTGTTTGCGCCATGGACGGCATGGACCCGACGCAGGCCAGCGCGAGGGCCACCGCGCAACGCCTGGAGGACCACGGGAGCGACGATCGAGAATTCATGAGCCGGTCAGCGAGACGGCACGCCGATTCACGCTCCTGCCGCTCGCCTTGCCGCTCAGATCCGCACGCCCATGCGGTAGCCCTCGTGGATGGCGGCGTTCATGTCGCGCGCGATCACCGCGTCGCCGGCACCGTGCAGCTCGTCGATCATCCACTGGAATTCCTGGAACAGGTCGTGGTTGGCCAGGCGCGGGCCCGACACCAGCACCATGTCGGCGGCAACGAAGCTCTCGTCGCCCTTGGCGTTCTTCACCGTGGCACCTTCGGGCGTCACGGATACCAACTGCGTGGAAGTGAGGGTGCGGATCTCCAGCTCCTCCACCCAGGCCGAATGGCGCCATTTGAACGAGGGCATCACGTCGCCGCCGATGCGCTTGTCCTCCTCCACCAGCACCACCTCGTGCCCGGCCTTGGTCAGCGACTCGGCCAGCGTCAGGCCGATCTTGCCGGCGCCCACCATCACCAGGCGCTTGGCCGGCTTGACGCGCCCGTGCGCCACGTCCAGCGCATCGACCAGCAGCTCGCAGCCCTTGACATGGCGGTAGGCCTTCATGTCGGTGCGCGCGCCGGCGGCCACCAGGCACACGTCGTACTGGTGCAGCACGCTGCGCATGAACTTCGGGGTGGCTTCGGTGTTGAAGCGCACCTCGATGCCCAGCTTTTGCGCCATGACCTCGTAGTGGCGCACCACGCTGAGCAGGTCGTCGGGCCGCGCCAGGTCGTTGTTGGCGTAGGCGCGCAGGGCGCCGCCGATGCGGTCGCTCTTTTCGAACACGGTCACGTCGTGGCCGCGCTTCTTGGCCGTGATGGCCGCTTCCATGCCGGCCGGGCCGGCGCCGATGACCATCACCTTCTTCTTCACGGCCGCCGGGGTGATCGCGTATTCGGGCTCGACTTCGTGGCCCAGCGTCGGGTTCATGGTGCAGGTGTAGGGCAGGTCACGGAACAGCCGCGACAGGCAGTTGAGCGACCCGATGCAGCGGCGCACCTCGTCGAGGCGGTCCTCGGCGGCCTTGTGGATCAGCTCCGGGTCGGCCAGCAAGGGGCGGCACACCTCCCAGAAGTCGAACACGCCGTCGGCGATGCACTGGTTGGCCATGACCGGGTCGGGCAGGCGGTTGCCGAAGGTGATCAGGGTGTTGGGAAACAGCTTCTTGGCCTTGGCCGACAGGTAGTTCCAGTGCCCGGGGGCCACGTCGCGGCCGATCGAGGATTCGGGCGCTTCCTGCCAGCCCACGGTGACCGAGATCATGTCCACGCCGCAGTCCACCGCCTGCTGCATCAGCTCGAAGCACTCGTCCTCGCTGTTGCCGCCCCAGCGGTCCATCAGCTCGGCGCCGTTGAGGCGGATGACCAGCGGGTTGTCCGGGGTGGCCTGCTTGATGGCGTCGATCAGCTCGCGCATGAAGCGGCCGCGGTTCTCGACCGAGCCGCCGTATTCGTCGCTGCGCTGGTTGGTAAAGCGCGAGTTGAAGTTGGCCAGCAGGTAGCCCATGAAGCTGGTGACTTCGGTGCCGTCGAAGCCGGCGCGGACGGCCCGTTTCGCGGCCTCGGCGTGCTGACTGACGATGGCACGGATCTGCTCCTTGTTGACCTCGCGCGGCGGGCGGAAGTGCGGCAGGGTCTGCGGCACCACCGAGGGCTGGATGCAGTAGCCCAGGTCGATGCCGCCGTAGCGCCCGGCGTGCAGGATCTGCTGGATCGCCACGCCGCCGTTGTCGTGGATGTAGCCGGCGATCATCTCGAACTGCGGCAGGAACTTGTCGTCGAACAGCGCGACCTGCCGGAAGTAGGCCTTGCCTTCACCCAGCGGGTCCGGATAGGCGCCCTGGTTGGTGATGATGCCGCAGCCGGTGCCGGCGATGACGCGGGTGCGCGCCAGCTCGCGCGGGGTGATGGTGCCGTCGCGGCCGTTGTAGTTCGAGACGCAGCAGGCGCCGTACTTGACCATGTTCTTGGTCTTGAACTTGCCGATCTGGCCGGGCTGGAACAGGTGCTTGAGTTTTTGCTCGCCGGGGCGGGACATCGGGGTACTCCTTGGATGAAACTAGGGGGAACGGTTCTTGAATTCGTCATCCGCGCGCGGGCGGGAATCCGGGACCGGCGGATTGTCCGTTGCCCGCCGGATCGGATCGCTTGCGCGCCGCGAAGTCGGCCAGCGCCGCCTCGAATTCGGCCAGGTTCTCGGGGGTGACGGCGCAGCCGCACTCGTAGCAGGTGTTGCTCATGCGGTCGAACCAGCGGCAGCCGCATTGGTCGCAGGCCAGCTCGGGCGCTCCGCTGGGGTTGCTGAAGATCATCGGCACGCTCCCAGGAAGGCCAGGCCCAGCGAGTCGA
>JAMPXR010000143.1 GCA_023701085.1 Ramlibacter sp.
ACCATGCAGGCGCTGTCGAACCGGCCGGTCTACGGTTCGCAATGGGACAGCCGCGAACCCAACAACATGCCGCACATCAACCTCTCGCGGCAGGCCGACGCGATCCTGGTCGCGCCTTGCAGCGCGGACTTCATGTCCAAGCTGCTGCACGGCAGCGCCGACGAACTCCTCAGCCTGATGTGCCTGGCCCGGCCGCTCGACCGGGTCGCGCTGCTGCTGGCGCCGGCCATGAACCGCGAGATGTGGGCCCACCCCGCCACCCAGCGCAACATGGCGCAGCTGGCCGCGGACGGCGCGCACATCCTGGGCGTGGGCAGCGGCTTCCAGGCCTGCGGCGAGACGGGCGACGGGCGCATGCTGGAGCCGCCCGAGCTGCTGCAGGACGTGATCGCATTCTTCCAGCCCAAGGTGCTGGCGGGCGCCCGGGTGTTGGTGACGGCGGGGCCGACCTTCGAGGCGATCGATCCGGTGCGCGGCATCACCAATCTCTCCAGCGGCAAGATGGGCTTCGCCATCGCGAGGGCCGCGCACGAGGCGGGTGCCGACGTGACCGTGGTGGCCGGACCCGTGGCCTTGCCCACGCCGCGTGGCGTGACGCGCGTCGATGTCCGCTCGGCCCGCGACATGCTGGAAGCGGTGCAGCCTCGGGCCGGGTCGGCCGACGTGTTCATCGCCACCGCCGCCGTGGCCGACTGGCGTCCGGCCAACGCATCGCCGCAGAAGATCAAGAAGGACGGCTCGGGCCGGCCGCCCGAAGTGGCCTTCACCGAAAACCCTGACATCCTGGCCACGGTGGCGCAATTGCCGCGGGCCAAGTCCGGCGAACTGCTGTGCGTCGGCTTCGCCGCGGAAAGCGAGAACCTGGTGGCCAACGCGCAGGCCAAGCGCGTGCGCAAAGGCGTGCCGCTGCTGGTGGGCAACATCGGGCCGGCCACCTTCGGCGCCGACGACAACGCGTTGCTGCTGGTGGACGAGGGCGGCACCCGCGAGCTGCCGCGGGCGCCCAAACTGCAACTGGCCCGCCTGCTGATGGCCGAGATCGCGCAGCGCATGCGACCCCCGCGCTGACCCGCGCAAACCGATGAAGATAGACGTCAAGATCCTCGATCCGCGCATGACGGACGAACTTCCGGGCTACGCGACCAGCGGCAGCGCCGGCCTGGACCTGCGCGCCTGTCTCGACGGGCCGCTGACCCTGGAGCCCAATGCCTGGCGATTGGTGCCCACCGGCATCGCGATCTGGCTCAAGGACCCCGGTTACGCCGCGCTCATCCTGCCGCGATCGGGGCTGGGCCACAAGCACGGCATCGTGCTGGGCAACCTCGTGGGCCTGATCGACAGCGACTACCAGGGTCAGCTGATGGTGAGCGCCTGGAACCGCAGCGGCACGGCGTTCACCTTGCAGCCCATGGAGCGGCTGGCACAACTGGTCATCGTGCCGGTGGTGCAGGCGCAATTCAATGTCGTCGCGGAGTTCCCCGCCAGCGGGCGCGGCGAGGGCGGCTACGGCTCCACCGGCAAGCACTGAGCCACGGGCCGGGCTCGGCTGCATCGGCACCTTCCTACAGGCTGACAAGCAGCTTCCTGTCAGGCAGGTGCGGCATTGCCTGCCCTGCAGGAGTGGCGCGCCATGGCTTTAATGGGGCCATGAGGCGAGCCCCGCGGGGCGCGCCGCGTACCCCACAAGCCAAGGAGATCCCATGCGTACGTCCCTCCGCGTCGCATCCATCGCATCCTGCGGTGCGCTGGCCGCGATGCTGGCCGCCTGCGGCGCCAACCCGACGCTGCCCGCGTCCGCGCCGGTCGCCACCTATCCGGCCACTTATCCTGCCGCTTCGCTCGAATACGGGCGGGTCACGAACATCGAATACTTCCCGGGCGGTCCGGTCGCCGGCGGCATCAATGTGCCCGGCGCGATCGTGGGCGGCGTGGCGGGCGCCGTCGTCGGCGATGCGCTGAGCGGCGGCCGCAGTGCCGCCACCGTGCTGGGCGGGGCGGCCGGGGCCGCCATCGGCAGCCAGGTGGGCCGGACCCAGGCGCCCGCCGCGGCCGTGTACCGCGTGACGCTGCGCACCGACGCGGGCATCGTGCGGACCTATGACGTGCCGACCACCGGCGACCTGCGCATCGGCGACCGCGTGCGCGTCGAGAGCGGCGTTATTTATCGTTCCTGAATGGAGAAGAACCATGCGTGCTACCACCCGTCATCTGTTCGCGGCGTCGGCCGTCGTCCTGTCGGCCGCCTTGGCCGCCTGCGGCACTTACGACCCGTACGGGCCGAACAACTATCCGGTGTCGTCCACCTCGACTTATTCGTACGGCACGCAGCCGTATGGGAGCTATCCGTCCCAACCCGTGGCCGCGGTCGAGTACGGCCGTGTCCTGAATGTGTCGATGGTCAGCGCCGGCACCGGTCCCGCGCCCGGCCGAAGCGCCGCCGGCGGCGTGATCGGCGCGATTGTCGGCGGGCTGCTGGGCAACCAGATCGGCAGTGGCGGCGGCCGCGCGGCGGCCACCGTGCTGGGCGCGACCGCGGGCGCGGTCGTCGGCTCTCAGGCCGCCGGCCGGACGGCGCCGTACAACGCGGCCTACCCGGTGTACCGCGTCACGGTGCAGACCGACCAGGGCCATGTGCGCACGTATGACGTGAACGCGACCGGCGACCTGCGCCCGGGCGATCGCGTGCGCATCGAAAACGGCATCATCTACCTGGCGTGAAGAAGCCGGTGCCGACGGAGCCGCGGCCGATTTCCTTCTGCGTGGCGTCGCGCACCGCCTCCACCTTCAGGTGCAGGCGGATGGCGATGCCCGCCAGGGGATGGTTGCCATCGACCACCACGTGCTCGGGATAGATTTCGCTGACGGTGTAAAGCAGTCCGGCCGGCGCCTGCGCGCTGCACCCCGGCGGCAGGCCTTCGAAGGTCATGCCTTCTTCCAGTTGCGCCGGGAACAGCTCGCGCGGCTCCAGGAACAGCAGCTGTTCGTTGTAGTCGCCGAACGCCTCCTCCGGTTCCAGGTGCAGGTCGAGCCGGTCGCCGGCCGCGTGGCCCTGCAAGGCCTCCTCGATCCGCACCAGCAGGTCGGCGCCACCGACCAGGAACTCCACGGGCTGCTCCAGCTCGTCCAGTACCTCGCCGAGCGTGTCCTTCAGGGTCCAGGTCAGCGCGACCACGCATTGCCTCGTGATTTCCATGTTGCTTGCAGTTTGGCGGGTTGGGATCGCGTTGCGGTTTAATCGGGTGGGCGTCCGCGGTACGGGGCTCGCGGGCGGGCGCCGTGGGCATTGTCGCAGCTTGCGGCGAACGCCGCGCCATCCGCGATTTTGCCGCGCGGTCCCCGCGGCGGCGTTTCACGAGCCGCCTATGGCAGAAGGAGGCACACGGTGACGACTGCAGATCACGATGAAGCTGCTGCGGCAGGGGCGTTGCCTGCGGGACCGTTCGCGGGCCGCGCCGCGTTCCGGCAGCGGGTGCGCGATGCATTGGCCGGCGCGGCCCGCGAAGGCTGGCGCGAAATCATCCTGAGCGACGCGGACTTCGAAGACTGGCCGCTGGCCGAGCGCGGCGTCGTGGAATCGTTTGAAGCATGGTCGCGCAGCGGCCGGCAGTGCACCCTGCTGGCCCGGCGCTATGATGGCGTCGTGCGCAGCCACGCCCGGTTCGTCACCTGGCGCCGGACCTGGTCGCACATCATCGAAGCCAGGGCCTGCTCGTCAGCGGGCCCGCTCGAGCTGCCCAGCGCCATCTGGAGTCCCGGATGGGTGTTGCACCGGTTCGACCCCGAGCGCTGCAGCGGCGTCAGCGGCGCCGAGCCGGACCGCCGCCTGCTGCTGCGCGAAAACCTGCAGGAGTGGTTGAGGAAGAGCTCGCCTTCTTTTCCCGCCACCACCCTGGGCTTGTGAGGCGCACTGGGGACGGCCCCTAAGGGTTTATAACCTTGCATTTTTCAGCATATAATTAGTGGCTGAGTAGCAGGAGCTCGAGTCCTTGGTGCTCAGTCATCGCGGCCACTGCGGCGGCACTGACAAATTTCCGGAAATCGTCTTTCTCCCAAAAAGGAAAACTGAAATGAAGAAATCGCTCGTACTGGCGACCCTGGTCGCAGCCGTCGCGCTGGCCGCTTGCGGCAAGAAGGAAGAGCCGGCGCCCGCTCCGGCCCCGGCCGCCGCTCCCGCGCCGGCTCCCGCTCCCGCCGCCGCTCCCGCTGCCGACGCTGCGGCTGCCGCCGCTTCGGGCGCTGCCTCCGGTGCAGCTTTTGGCGGATCTGCCACGGTGCCTGCCGCCGCAGCAGCAGCGGGTGACGCTGCCAAGGCCGCTGGCGATGCCGCCAAGGCCGCTGGCGACGCCGCCAAGGCTGCCGCCGACGCCGTCAAGAAGTAACTTCATCCGGCCAACGCAAACAGCCTGAGCCGGTCCGGTCAGGCAGGATGCCCCGCGCAAGCGGGGCATTTTTCATTGGGTGCAAGAAAAAGGGCCTCCGCCCTGGCGCGTCTGAATGCTGCAGCGCAGCTTGATGGTTCTTTCGTCGCTGCCTAGCATTCCGCCGGCCGCCCCCTGGCGGGATGGAGGAAGAAGCATGAAACGAGAGATGTTCTTCGGGGTTTCGGGAATCATCGGCGCGATTTTCGGGCTGGGCTTCCTGCTCGTGCCGGACATGATGCTCCGCTTGTACGGTGCTCCGACGGAACCGCACCACCTGATGCTTGCTCGCTACTTCGGTTCGGCGCTTCTGACCGTCGGGCTGACTTACTTCCTGGCACGGGGTACGCAGGAACCCGCTGCAGTTCGTGCGTTGCTGGTCGCCGGCCTGGTCGGGAATGCGGCCGGTGCCGCCATCAGCGCATCCGCGGCCGGCGGCCTGCAGAACGACCTGGCCTGGGTGACGGTGGTGATCTACGCCAGCATCGCGGCCGGGGCGGCGTATTACCTGTTCATGGCGAAGCAGCCGGTTGGGGTGCAGTCAGCTTGATGTGACGGGCGGCTCGATCGCCCGTGGCCTTGGTGGTCCCTTGCCCCCAAGCGGCCTGGACCTAGCAATCCAGCCATGCGCTGCCGCTGGCCGCATCGGCCACATGGACGTCCCCCTCCAGGCATCCCAATGCGGCGGCCAGCGACTGCCGGGCGAGCTGCGGCCGGTTGTTGCGTTCGCTCAGGTGCGCAGCCACCACCTGCTTCAGGCCGCGGGCCTGCACGAATCGCGCGATCTCCGCGGCTGCGCTGTTGGCCAGATGCCCCCAGGCGCCGCCGACGCGGCGTTTCAGGAACGCCGGGTAAGCGGACGACGCGAGCATCTGCTCGTCGTGGTTGCATTCCAGCAGCAGCGTCCCGCAGCCGTCCAGATGTTCCAGCACATGGGGCGTGGCGTGCCCCAGATCGGTCAGCATTCCCAGGCGCGCCACTCCGTCGGTGCACGTCAGTTGCAGCGGTTCCCGCGCATCGTGGGGCACGGTGAACGGCCGCACCTGGATCGCCCCCACCTCGAAAGCGACTGCATCGCCCGCGATGTGCAGCAGGCCTGCCAAGTCGGGCTGGCCCAGCGCGGCGTAAGTTCCCTGGCTCATCCAGACCGGAATGCGCTCCCGCAGCGCCAGGCGGCGCACGCAGCCGATGTGGTCGGCGTGCTCGTGCGTGATGAAGATGGCGTCGATCTGCCGCGCCGACACGCCGGCCTGACCCAGCCGATGGTCGAGCTGGCGGATGCCCAGGCCGCAGTCGACCAGCAGATGAGTCAGCGCCGTGCCGCTGCGCGCCTGGACGATGGTGGCATTGCCGGAGCTGCCGCTGCCCAGGCTCTTGAACCGGATCACCGCTTCGCGGCCCTCAGAGATCGATCGGTTGAGGACAGAGCAAGTTGCCTGTTTGCTGGCGCAAACCGCAATCTTGGTCTGTCCCGCAAGTCATTTCAGATCGTCGGCAATGACTTGCACGATGCGCTGCGCGTTGGCGGACGTTTCCGGCGCGCCGCTGTCGTTGAGAACCGATACCGTGGTCGATTCGCCCTGGCTCTTCAGGTTGATGCGGTACTTCAGTGGCGCGGCGGTTTTTTCCGAAGGACCGAACAGCTTGCCGAAGAAGCCACGCTCCTTCTTGTCCGCGTTGGGCTCGACATAGCGGACGAAATAAATGCCCTGCGCGCGGTCGCGGTCCTCGACCGTGAAGCCCGTGCGGTCCAGCGTCAGGCCGACGCGGCGCCAGGCGCGGTCGAATCCTTCATCGATCTGCACCACCGGCGTGTTGCCGACGGTGGCCACGCGCGAGGTGGTCTTGGCGGCACCCGAGGCAATCACCGCCTTCGACTGTTCCTGCGGCACGCCCAGCTTGACCATCAGGCGGCGCAGGAATTCGGCCTCGAGTTCCGGATCGGACGGACGCGGCTGCCACACGGTCTGGTCCTTCTGCGTGTTGCTGTAGACCTCGATCATGCCGCGGTGGCTGACATAGATCTCGGTGCCGCCGCTGGCGGTGCGTTCCAGCCGGGTGCGAAAGCGGTCGCGCTCCGACGTGGAGTAGAGCGAGTCGAACACCTTGCCCAAGGCGCTGCGGATGAAGTCC
>JAMPXR010000144.1 GCA_023701085.1 Ramlibacter sp.
CTTCGCGCTGGCGGTCGCGAATCAGCGCGAAATGCCATATCCCCTGCGCCGCGGCGGCGGCCGTGGTGATCAGCACCACGGGCAGCGGGATGCTGGCGGCCAGCGCCACCGCCCAGATGGCAAGGTAGCTCGCGTAGCACAGCATGATCGCCGGCACGTCGGCGCGGCCCAGCGTGATGGCCGAGGTCTTCATGCCGATCTTCAGGTCGTCGTCGCGATCGACCATGGCGTACTCGGTGTCATACGCCAGCACCCAGAACAGGTTGCCCAGCAACAGCACCCAGGCGGCCAGCGGCACGCGCGACTGCACGGCGGCGAACGCCATCGGGATGCCGAAGCTGAACGCCACCCCCAGCACGGCCTGCGGCATCGAGACGTAGCGCTTGGCATAGGGGTAGACCAGGGTGATGGCCAGCGCGACGAACGACCAGGCCACGGCCGCGGCGTTGGTGGTCAGCACCAGGACAAACGCGGCCAGCGCCAGCACTGCGCCCAGCAGCAGCGCCTCGCGCACCGAGACCGCGCCGCGCGTGACGGGCCGCTGCGCGGTCCGTTTCACGTGGAGGTCGAAATCGCGGTCCGCGACATCGTTCACGCAGCATCCGGCGCTGCGCATGAGGAAGGTTCCCAGCGTGAAGACCAGCAGCAGGTGCCAGCCGGGAAAGCCATGGGCGGCGATCCAGAGCGCGCTGAGCGTGGGCCACAGCAGCAGCAGCCATCCCGCCGGCCGGTTCCAGCGGATCAGGTCCAGGTACAGGCCGAATTTTCCGGTGATCATCACAGCCCGAGCCGGCGCAAGTCCAGCCTGCCCTCTCGCATGGGCGGGCACCAGAAGTAGGCGCCCGTGACGGGCTTGGAAATCCGGAACATCGCATCCACCACGCCGTCGTCCTGTCCCGCCATGCGGCGCATCTGGGCCTCGAAGGCGTCCAGCGACTTGCCGAAGGCCACGAACATCAGCCCGGCCTGCATGCTCATCATCCAGGGCATGGACCGGCGCAACAGGAAGGCCGGCGGATCGAAACTCTCCTGGGCGGTCCGCTTCACATGGGCCGAGGTGGGCGAATCATCCAGTTCCTCGTTGTCGCTGCGGCGCCGCCCGATATGGTGGTCCTGCGCCTCGCTGGTCAGGGCGTCGAAAGCGTCCAGGTCGTGCACCCACTGCTGGACCGCCACGTAGCTGGCGCCATCCAGGCCCTCTCCCAGGCCGGCGGCGAAGGCCGCTTCCTGCGCGGCCTCGCCCACCGGGTTCTCGGTGCCGTCCTCGTAGCTGGTCAGGTCCTTGCCGAACCCGCTTTCGCCCACCGCATGGCGGAAGGCATCAACCACGTGGCGCACCACGAACGCGGGCGCCAGCGCCTTTTGCACGCGCCGCGTCAGGTGCAGCAAATGGCCCAGGTCATCGCCGCGCACCCAGCACCAGAGCGTGCCCGGCGTGGCCGGAACCTGCACGCCGTGGCCCGACAGTTCCGGAAAGGGGCGCAGGCCCGGAATGCGGGCGCCCAGCGCCTCGACCAGCGCAGGGCCGATGCCCAGCACCACGTCGCTGCCGTCGGCCCAGGGAGACAGGCGCGCCAGCGCCTCCCGGATGGCCGGCGCGTCCACGCGCGGCTGCGCGAGATCGAACAGCACAAAACGGGCAACGGGCGGGATCGGCTCGAGGATGCCGGGCTGGAACAGCTTCGTGTCTTTCATGATGCGTGATGGTGAAATGGATGTGGATGAGGCCGCCAAGTGGCCGTCCGCGGCCGGGGCGGCTCAGGACAGGCGCTTCACCCCGGGCAGCTCGCAAGCATAAATGGCATTGCGCAGCGCGGCGATCGCCTCGTAGCGCGTGAAACTGCGGCGCCAGGCCAGCACCACGCGTCGCGTCGGCGGCTCGCCGTCGAAGGGGATGTAGCGGATCTGGCCCCGATCTTCGCGCTGCCGGTGGGGCCGTGGCTCGAGCGCCTCCTTGGGCACCGACAGCCGCGGCACCAGGGTCACGCCCATCCCCGCGGCGACCATGTACTTGATGGTCTCCAGGGAGGAACCCTCGAAGCTCTTGCGGATGCCTTCGGCGTCGCTGGAAAAACGCGCGAACTCGGGACACACCTCCAGCACATGGTCGCGGAAACAGTGGCCGGTGCCCAGCAGCAGCATGGTTTCGCTCTTGAGCTGCTGCGAGCTGATGGTCTTGTTCGCGGCCAGCGGGTGGTCGCTGGGCACGGCCGCCAGGAAGGGCTCGTCGTAGAGCTGGGCCACGGCCAGCCCCGTGTCGGGAAAGGGCTCGGCCATGATGGCGCAGTCGATGTCGCCCGTGCGCAGCATCTCCAGCAGCTTGACGGTGAAGTTTTCCTGCAGCATCAGCGGCATCTGCGGCGTGCGCGCGATCGCCTCGCGCACCAGGTCCGGCAACAGATAGGGGCCGATGGTGTAGATGATCCCCAGCGTCAGGGGGCCGGCCAGCGGGTCCTTGCCGCGCTTGGCGATCTCCTTGATGCTGGCGGCCTGCTCGAGCACGCTTTGCGCCTGGCGCACGATGTCCTCGCCCAGGGGGGTCACCGTGACCTCGTTGGCGCTGCGCTCGAACAGCTTGACTTCGAGCTCATCCTCGAGTTTCTTGACCGCGACCGACAAGGTCGGCTGCGACACGAAGCACGCCTCGGCGGCCTTGCCGAAGTGCTTTTCGCGTGCGACAGCGACTATGTATTTCAGTTCGGTGAGCGTCATCGGTCAACGCCATCTCTGCCAGCAGTGGCCGGCCCGGGCCGGATCGACCTGGACGCCGTCCGCAGGGCTGGCGTTCCGATTGTCGCGTAATCGAGCCCTCCGCCGCTACTTCGGCGCGCGTCGGCGCGGCGGATCGACCCCCGCTGCATCAGGCCCTGAGGTAGTCCTGCCGCCCGCCGAGCCAGCGCGCGACATGTCTTCGGGCCAGCTGCGGGTGCCGGTCCAGCATCAGCGGCGAGAGTGCGCGGGCCCAGTCCAGCAGCCCGGCATCGGCGGCCAGGTCGGCAAATCGCAGCAGCGGCGCGCCCGACTGGCGCGCGCCCAGGAACTCGCCTGGCCCGCGGATTTCGAGGTCGCGGCGCGCGATCTCGAATCCGTCGGCGGTTTCGGCCATGGCCTTGAGCCGGGCCCGCGCGGTGTCGCCCAGCCGGCCGCCTTCGCCGGCGCAGTACAGCAGCACGCAGGCCGACGCCGCGGCGCCGCGGCCGACCCGGCCGCGCAGCTGGTGCAATTGCGACAGGCCGAAGCGCTCGGCGTGCTCGATGACCATGAGCGATGCGTTGGGCACGTCCACGCCGACCTCGATCACGGTGGTGGAGACCAGCACGCCCATCTGTCCTGCCGTGAACAGCGCCATCACCGCCTTCTTCTCGGCCGGCGGCATGCGCGAGTGCAGCAGGCCCACCCTCACGCCGGGCAGTGCCGCGCACAGCGCCTGGTGCGTCGCGGTCGCGTTGGCCAGATCCAGCGCCTCGCTTTCCTCGATCAGGGGGCAGACCCAGTACACCTGGCGCCCCTGGTTCACCTGAGCCCGTATGCGCTCCGCCACCTCCTCGCGCCGGCTGTCGGCGATCAGTTTCGTCACCACCGGCGTGCGCCCGGGCGGCAGCTCGTCAATCGTCGAGACGTCCAGGTCGGCGTAGTAGCTCATCGCGAGCGTGCGCGGGATCGGTGTGGCGCTCATCATCAGCAGATGGGGCTCGCGTGAAGCGCGAACCGCATCGGGTGAACCTTCGTCCCCCTCCTCAGCCTTCCCCGTCGAGGGGGCGGGTTCTGCGTGACCGTCCATCTTGGCGCGCAGCGCCAGCCGCTGCGCCACGCCGAAGCGATGCTGCTCGTCGATGATGGCCAGCGCCAGCCGCTTGAACTGCACCTGGTCCTGGATCACGGCGTGCGTGCCCACCACCAGGGCCGCCTGGCCGCCAGCCACCGTGGCCAGCATTTCAGCGCGTTCCTTCTTCTTCTGGCTGCCCGTCAGCCACGCGACGCGCAAGCCCTGGGGCGCCAGCAAGGGCTCCAGCCAGCCGATCAGCTTGCGGAAGTGCTGCTCCGCCAGGATCTCCGTGGGCGCCATCAACGCGCATTGCCAGCCCGCGTCGATGGCGATGGCCGCCGCGAGCGCCGCCACCACCGTCTTGCCCGATCCCACATCGCCCTGCAGCAGCCGGTGCATGGGCACCTCGCGCCGCAGGTCGTGCGCGATCTCTTCGCCCACGCGGCGCTGGGCCGCCGTGAGCCGGAACGGCAGCGCGGCGAGCAGCTGCTCATGCAACCCGTGGGGGCGTCCCGCCAGGGACGGCGCACGCAGGGTTTCGCGTTCGCGCTTGCTTTCCAGCTGCGACAACTGCTGCGCGAGCAGCTCTTCGGCCTTCAGGCGTTGCCAGGCCGGGTGGCTGCGGTCTTCCAGCAGGGCCATGGGCGCGTCGGGCGGTGGCTGGTGCAGGAATGACAGTGCTTCACGCAACTCCCAGACCGCGGGGCGCAGCGCCTGCGTGACGCCGGGCGGAAAGGTGTCCGACAGATCGGCGCGTGCCAGGCCCGCCAGCACCGCTTTCCTTAGGTAGGCCTGGGGCAGGGCCGCGACCGTGGGATACACCGGCGTCAGCGCGCCGGGCAACTCGCCCCCGGCAGGCTTGAACGTGGGATGGACCATCTGCCAGCCCAGAAACCCGCCCTTGAGCTCGCCGCGCAGGCGCAGGCGCGCGCCGACGGCCAGCGCCTTTTGCTGCGAGGGGTAGAAGCTGAAGAACCGCAGCACGCAGGTGTCGCTGCCGTCGTCCACGGTCACCACCAGCTGCCGGCGCGGCCGGTACACCACCTCGCAGGCGGTGACGGTGGCTTCGATCTGCGCCGTGTCCCCTTCGCGCGCGTCGCGCAGCTTGACCAGCCGCGTCTCGTCCTCGTAGCGCAGGGGCAGGTGCAGCGCCAAGTCGATGTCACGCGCCAGGCCCAGCTTGGCCAGGGCTTTTTGGGGCTGGGACAAGGCCTTGCTGTCGGGCATGGGACAATTCTGCCTTCTCCCACTTGGCACGGGCCTGTCACGCCCTCAAGCATGCGCGACTTCACCCTCGGCGATTTCGATTTCGCCCTCCCGCCCGAACTGATCGCCCAGCACCCGGCAGCGCAGCGCAGCGCTTCGCGCCTGCTCGATGGCACGCGCCCCGAGCCGGCCGACCGCATCTTCCACGAACTGCCGCTGCTGCTGGACGCCGGCGACCTGCTGGTGTTCAACGACACCCAGGTGGTCAAGGCGCGGCTGTTCGGGGAGAAGCCCACCGGCGGCAAGGTGGAGCTGCTGGTCGAGCGCGTGCTGCAGGACCGGGAAGTCGTCGCCCACATGAAGGTGAGCAAGAAGCCGCCCGCGGGGACGGTGCTGCGCATGCAAGGCGGGTTCAGCGCGACCTTGCAAGGGCGCTGGCCCGATGACGAAGGCGAGCTGTTCCGGTTCGCGCTCAGTGACGATCCGCACAGCCTGATGGAGCGTCACGGCCATGTCCCGCTGCCGCCCTACATCCGGCACGGCGACACCGCGCAGGACGTGCAGCGTTACCAGACGGTTTTTGCGAGACGCCCCGGCGCCGTGGCCGCGCCCACCGCGGCGCTGCATTTCGACCAAGCGCTGCTGGCGCGGCTCGATGCGCGCGGCGTGCGGCGCGCCGCCGTCACCCTGCACGTGGGCGCCGGCACGTTCCAGCCGGTGAAGACCGAGAATCTGGCGCAGCACCGGATGCACAGCGAGTGGTACGAGCTGCCGCCCGCCACCGGGCAGGCGATCGCCGAGGCGCGCGCCCGCGGCGCCCGCGTGGTGGCGGTGGGCACGACCACCGTGCGCACCCTGGAATCGTGGGCGCTCACCGGGCTGGCCAGCGGCGACACGCGCATCTTCATCACCCCCGGTTTCGAATTCCAGGTGGTGGACCGGCTGGTCACCAACTTCCACCTGCCGCGCTCCACGCTGCTGATGCTGGTCAGCGCGTTCGCCGGCTACGATCGCATCATGGACCTGTACCGCCACGCGATCGCGCAGCGCTATCGCTTCTTCAGCTACGGCGACGCGATGCTGCTGGACCGGACCCCCTGACCCCATGCTCGCATTCGAACTGCTCAAGACCGACGGCCATGCGCGCCGCGGCCGCCTGACCCTGAACCACGGCGTGATCGAGACGCCCATCTTCATGCCCGTGGGGACCTACGGCACCGTCAAGGGCGTGACCCCCCGGTCGCTGGAGGAGCTGGGCGCGCAGATCATCCTGGGCAACACCTTCCATCTGTGGATGCGCCCCGGGCTGGACGTGGTCAGGCAGTTCGGCGGCCTGCACCGGTTCGAGAACTGGGCCCGGCCCATCCTCACCGACTCCGGCGGCTTCCAGGTGTGGAGCCTGGGCGAGATGCGCAAGATCAGCGAGGAGGGTGTGCGGTTCGCGTCGCCGGTGAACGGCGACAAGCTGCTGCTCACGCCCGAGGTGTCGATGCAGATCCAGACGCTGCTGAGCAGCGACATCGTGATGCAGTTCGACGAGTGCACGCCCTACGACGTCAAG
>JAMPXR010000145.1 GCA_023701085.1 Ramlibacter sp.
CCAGCACAACTGGAGCCAGGTGCTGGTGTTCACGCGCACCAAGTTCGGCGCCAACAACGTCGCCGAGTACCTCACCAAGAACGGCATCCACGCGATGGCGCTGCACGGCAACAAGAGCCAGTCGGCGCGCACGCAGGCGCTGGCCGGCTTCAAGAGCGGCGACATCCGCGCGCTGGTGGCCACCGACATCGCCGCGCGCGGCATCGACATCGACGAGCTGCCGCACGTGGTCAACTACGAAATCCCGAACGTGCCCGAAGACTACGTGCACCGCATCGGCCGCACCGGCCGCGCCGGCAACGACGGCGCCGCCGTGAGCCTGGTGTGCCTGGACGAGGAAGGCTTCATGCAGGAGATCGAGCGCTTCACCAAGCGCCAGATTCCCGCCCAGGTGATCGAGGGCTTCGGCCCGGAACCCGGCGAGCGCGCCGAGCCCATCGCCATGGGCCGCCAGACCCTGTGGGGCGGATTGGGCAAGCCGCCCAGCCGCGAGGTGATGGCCGCCGCCGCGAAGGCCGCGCGCCAGGAGATGATGCAGCGCATCCGCGACAACAAGGGCGAGAAGGCCGCGCACAACGGGTCAGGCAATGGCGCGCGCAACACTTCCGGCGGCGCCCGCCATGGCGCGCCGTCGCAGGGCCAGCGCGCGAACGGCGGACAGACCGCGCGCAACGGCGCCGCGGCGCCCCGCAACGGCGGCTCGCGGGCCCGCTTCGACGGCGAGGCCCAGCCGCGCGACGGCGCGCACAATAGCGCCAGCCCCTTCGTGCAACGCGACCCCAGCACCCCGAGAACCCACAATGGCCAGCCCGACCCCCTGCGCACCAGCGTCGACAGCATGGCCGGGCGCGGGCGGCGCGGCAACGGCGGGCGGCCGAACCGCGCTGGTGGCGGGGGCTACGGGCCTCGTGGGGCGGCAAATCCTGCAAGGACTTTTGGCCGATGATTCGGTGGCGGCGGTGCACACCCTGGCCCGCCGCGAACTGCCGTCGGCGCATCCCAGGCTGACGCAGCACCGGGTCGACTTCAAGGCCCTGCCCGCGCTGCCGCGCGTGGACGAAGTCTTCATCGCGCTGGGCACGACGATCAAGGTGGCCGGCAGCCAGGACGCATTCCGCGCCGTCGATTTCGACGCCGTGCTCGCGGTCGCCCGGGCCGCCCAGGCGGCAGGCGCCTCACGCCTGGGCGTGGTCAGCGCGATGGGGGCGAATGCCCGCTCCCGCGTCTTCTACAACCGCGTCAAGGGCGACATGGAAGAGGCGCTTTCGGCGCTCGGGTACGACACGCTCGTCATCGCGCGGCCCTCGCTGCTGGTGGGCAAGCGCCAGGCGCTGGGCCAGCCCGTGCGGCGCGGCGAGGAAATCGGGCTGACGGTTTCGAAATGGCTTGCCCCGCTCATCCCCGGCAACTACCTGCCGATCGAAGCGCGCCAGGTGGCGCGGGCGCTGCTGCAAGGCGTGCGCGAGGGCCGCGGTCGGCGCATCCTGCCGTCAGGGCAGATGCGCGCTGCCTGATCGCGCCCTCCGCTCTCGGGAAAACCCGCTCGTCCGTCACCCGCCTCCCGCGCATCATCGTCTGAAAAGCAGGCCCTGGGCCAGCCCAGGCCTGGACACGGCAGCAGGAGGTGGACGACCATGGGCATTCTGAAATCCCTGTTCGGCGCGGGCAAGAAGGACGCGCGGCGCGAGTCCCCGGGCGCCCGGGCGCAGCCCGCCGCGACCGGCGAAGCGCGCCTGCGCCCCGGCCATTCCCTGGGCTACGACCCCGCCCTGATCGACTCGCTCAAGGACGATCACAAGGACCTGGTCCATATCTTCCAGGGCATCGATGCCGCGTGCCGGGCTCTCGACTTTTCCGGGTGCATGGAGTCGCTCAGGCGGTTTCGCTCCCGCTTCACCGACCATCTGATCGTCGAGAACACGCGCTTTTACCTCTACGTGAAGCACGCGATGGAAGCGTCGGACCCGGCCTCGGCCCAGCTCGCGCGCGATTTCCAGCACGAGATGCACCAGATCGCCCGGGTGGTCACCTCCTTCGTGGACAAGTACTCGGTCGACGAGGAGGCCCTCAAGAACGCAGCGTTCGGCGAGGAATTGCAGGGAATCGGCCGGGCGCTCGCGGAGCGCATCGAGCGCGAGGAAAAAGCGCTCTACCCGCTGTACGCGCCCGTCGGCTGAGGGGCTGCGGCCGCGGCCGCGACTGTGCCGTGGTCCCTACGGGCTCGACCCGCCGCCAGCCGCCGTCACGCGCACGCTGGCGTCGGCCCGGCGGTGCAGGTCCGGCAGCAGTTCCAGGCCCAGGCCCGGCTGGTCTCCGAGCGTGATCATGCCGTCCTTGACCAGCGGCAACTGCGTCACCAGTTCCTTGTACCAGCCGGTGTAGAACGCGCGCACGCTCTCCTGGACCAATGCATTGGGCGCATGCAGCGACAGGTGCGTCGAGGCGGCCCACACGACCGGCCCGGTGCAGTCATGCGGCGCCACCGGCAGCTGCCACGCGTCGGCCATGCCGGCGATCTTGCGCGCTTCGCTCAGGCCGCCGCACCAGCTCAGGTCGAGCATGACCACGCCGGCCACGCCGGTCTGGAGGTAGTCCTTGAAGCCCCATTTGTAGCTGAGGGTCTCGCTGGCGCAGACCAGCGCGTCGCAGTCCCTCGCGTACTGCCGCAGCAGGTCCAGCGAATCGATGCGGATGGGGTCCTCGTGCCAGAAGGTGTTGAACGGCTTGAGGGCGCGGGCGATCTTCTGGGCCATCGGCAAGCGCCACAGGCTGTGGAACTCGACCATGATGTCCATGCGCTCGCCCACCGCGCCGCGGATCTTGCGGAAGGGCTCGAGCGCCGCGTCGAGGTCGCCGTTGCTGATGTACAGCCCGTCGCTGGCCTCGGCGGCCGGATCGAAGGGCCAGATCTTCATGGCCGTCACGCCTTCGGACAGCAGCGACTGCGCCAGTTCGTCGGCGTGGTGCAAAAAGCCCTGCAAGTCCTCGTAGGGCCCGCTCGCGTTGCCCAGGCCCCAGTTGGACGAAGTCTGGTTCGCGTTGCCGCGGATGTACTGGTAGCCGGCGCAGGTGTTGTAGTTGCGGATCGCGTCCCGGCTCTTGCCGCCCAGGGCCGTGTGCAGCGGCATGCCGGCGGCCTTGCCGAACAGGTCCCACAGCGCGATGTCCACCGCCGAATTGCCGCGCGTTTCCGCGCCCGAGCCGCGCCAGCCGAGATAGCCCGTGAGATCGCGGTTGCGCGCCTCGATGGCCAGCGGATCGCGGCCGATGAGGCGCGGCGCCGCCCATTCGTGCAGGTAGGCCTCCACCGCCTGCGCGCCCATGAATGTCTCGCCCAGGCCCACCAGGCCTTCATCCGTGTGGATGCGCACCCACAGGATGTTGGGAAACTCCCCCAGGCGCAGGGTTTCCAGCCGCGTGATCTTCATGTTGCGAATCGCCCCGCTGCCTGCAAGCGGCCGCGCAGGGACGCCTGCAGGCAGCGCCGGCCAGAAGCTGTTACCCGCCTCGCGCCTTCTTCAGCGCGTCCAGCACCACCGTCACCGCGTCGGCGCCTATGGTCGGCACGTTCTTGTCATAGACCGGCTTGACTTTCTCGAACATGCGGCGCTGCTCGGCCGGCGCCACGTCGTTCACCTGCATGCCCTTGGCTTTCAGGCTGGCCAGCGACTTCTCGTTGAGCTGGCGGTTGGCGACGCGCTGGGCCTTCTGTCCTTCCATCGCCGCCTCGCGCAGCGCCGACTGCTCCTGCGGGCTGAGCTGGTCCCACAGCTTCTTGCTGTACAGCACCAGGAACGGCGTGTAGGCATGGCGCGTCACCGACAGGTACTTCTGCACTTCGTTGAACTTGGAGGTTTCGATGGTCACGAACGGGTTTTCCTGGCCGTCGATGGTCTTGGTCTCCAGCGCCGTGAACACTTCGGGGAACGCCATCGGCACGGCGTTGGTGCCCAGGGTCTTGAAGGTGTCCAGGAAGATGTTGTTCTGCATCACGCGCACCTTCACGCCCTGGAAGTCCTCGACCTTCGCCACCGGGTGCTTGCTGTTGGTCAGGTTGCGGAAGCCATTCTCCCAATAGGCAAGGTTGACCAGGCCCGCTTCTTCCAGCTTCTTGTTGAAGTACTGGCCGGCCGGCCCGTCGAGCACCGCGTCGGCTTCCTTCTCGCTCGCGAACAGGAACGGCAGGTCGAACACGCCCAGTTCCTTGACGATGCCCACCAGGGGCGAGGAAGACGTGCACACCATCTCCTGGGTGCCCGCGCGCAGGGCCTGGGTGGCCTGCAAGTCGTTGCCCGCCGAGCCGCCCCAGAAGGACGCGATCTTCATCTTGCCGCCGGATTTGGCGTTGAGCACTTCCTGCATCTTCTTGACGCCGACGCCGACCGGGTGGTCCTCGTTGACGCCGTTGGTGAACTTGATGGTGCGATCGGCGAACTGCGCGAACGCCGGCGCCGCCGCCAGCAGGGCCGTGGCCGCGAAGGCCACCAGGGTGCGTCGTTTGAACATGTGGATCTCCTTTAGTGGGTTTCGACAGGGATGCAGTGCAGTCTCATCGCATGAGCCATTTGAGCGGCACGAGGACGATTTCGGGAAACAGGACCAGCCCGAACAGCACGGCGAGCTGGGCCAGGAAGAACGGCATCACGCCCTTGAACGCGTCGTCCAGGGAGATGCGGGCGACGCCGCACACGACGTTCAGCACCGTGCCGACCGGCGGCGTGATCAGGCCGATCGCGTTGTTCATGATGAACAGCACGCCGAAGTAGACGGGATCGATGCCGGCCTTGAGCACCACCGGCATCAGCACCGGCGTCAGGATCAGGACCGTGGGCGTGAAGTCCAGGGCGGTGCCGACGATGACGATGATCACCATCATCACGAACATCAGCAGCACCCGGTTGCCCATGAAAGGCTCGAGCAGGGCGGCCACTTCGGCGGGGATGTTCGCGACCGTGATCAGCCAGGCGCTGACCATGGCGGCAGCGACCAGGAACATGACGACCGACGTGGTCTTGCCGGCCGCGAGGACCAGCGCGTACAGGTCGCGCACCTTGAGCTCGCGATAGACGAACATGCCGACCGCGAAGCTGTACACGGCCGCCACCACAGCCGCCTCGGTGGGCGTGAAGACGCCGAACTTCATGCCGCCCAGGATGACGACCGGCAGCAGCAGGGCGAGCGAGCCCTGCGCCGTGATCCTCAGCCGCTCGACCAGGGGCACGCGCGGGCCCGGCTCGACCGCGTCGCGCTTGGCGATCCACCACCAGGTCAGCCCGATCGCGACGCCCATCAGGATGCCGGGCACGATGCCCGCCAGGAACAGCTTGGTGATCGAGACGTTGCCCGCCACGCCGAAGATGATCATGCCGATGGACGGCGGGATGACCGGCGCGATGATGCCGCCCGCCGCGATCAGCCCGGCCGACCGGTTCACCTGGTAGCCCGCGCGCTTCATCATCGGGATCAGCAGCGCGGAAAGCGCCGCCGTATCCGCCACGGCCGAACCCGAAAGGGACGCCATGATGATCGCGGCCACGACCGCGACATAGCCCAGGCCGCCGCGGAAATGTCCGACCCAGGCCATGGCGAGGTTGACGATGCGCCGCGACAAGCCGCCGGCGTTCATGAATTCGCCGGCCAGCAGGAAGAACGGCACGGCCAGCAGCGGGAAGTTGTCGGCGCCGTCGACGAAGCGCTGCGCCAGGATCTGGCTGTCGAACGCCGGCAGCGCGCCGGTCGCCGCCATGAAGGCCATCAGCGCCAGGCCGCAGACCAGCAGCGCATACGCGATCGGCATGCCGATGGCCATCGCGCCCAGCAGGCTGAACACGAACACGCTCACCGTCACGGCCGCGCCCCTTCCTCGACCAGGCCCTCGCCGCCCGGCAGCTCGCTGTGCGGCAGGTCCTCCGATTCGACCACCTGCACCAACTCTTCTTCGCGCAGCCTTCCGGTGACCAGCCGCAGCAGCACTTCGACGTTGAACAGGGCCATCACGCCACCCACCACGTAGCCCACGCCGTAGATCCAGATCATGGAGATGCCCACCACCGGCGACACATTGGTCACCTGCAGCTCGTGCATCTTCCAGGTTCCCAGGATGAACAGCCCGTTGCACAGCAGCATCAGCGCTTCACTCGTGAACAGGCACACCTTCTTGCCCGCCAAGGGCAGGTGCTTGACCAGCGTGTCGACGCCCAGGTGCGCGCGCTCGCGCATGGCGATCATCGCGCCGATGTAGGTCAGCCAGATGAAGCAGTAGCGCGACATCTCGTCCGAGACCGTGATGCCCGAATTGAAGCCGTAGCGCAGCACCACGTTGCCGAACACCATGATGACCATGGCGACCAACGAGAGCACGACCAGCAGCTCGAGCAGCCCGAAGAATGCGTCGATTGCCTTACGCATGATGTTCACGCGGCCTTCAGGCGGGAAGGCTTCTTGCGGCCGGCCAGCACCTGCTGGATGTCCTGGCGGGCGCCCTCGATCAGCACGATGATGGCCTTTTCGGCCTTCGCGGG
>JAMPXR010000146.1 GCA_023701085.1 Ramlibacter sp.
GCCGTCAGCGTGGACGGCCCCGAGGTCTCGCAGCTCGCCAAGGCCGCCGCGCGGCATGGGATGTATGTCGTGCTGGGCATCATCGAGCGCGACGGCGGCACGCTCTATTGCACCGCGGTCTACCTGGGCCCCGAGGGCGCGGTCCTGGGCAAGCACCGCAAGCTGATGCCCACGGCGCTGGAACGCCTGGTCTGGGGTTTCGGCGACGGCTCCACGCTGGCCGCGGTCGACACGCCGCACGGCAAGCTGGGCGCCGTGATCTGCTGGGAAAACTACATGCCGGCATTGCGCATGGCCATGTACCGGCAGCGCGTGACCCTGTATTGCGCCCCGACCGCGGACGACCGGGACAGCTGGGCCTCCACCATGCAGCACATCGCGCTGGAAGGCCGCTGCTTCGTGCTGTCGGCCTGCCAGCATTTGCGGCGCTCGCAGTTTCCGGACGGCCAGATGAACAACCGGCTGCCGCAAGCGCCCGACACCGTACTGATGCGCGGCGGCAGCATGATCATCGACCCCCTGGGCAAGGTGCTGGCGGGGCCGGTCTACAACGAGGATGCGCTGCTCACGGCGGAGCTGGACATGGCGCTGGTGCCCATGGCGCAGATGGATTTCGACCCGGTGGGCCACTACGCGCGGCCCGACATCTTCTCGCTGCATGTGAACACGGCGCCGCAGCACCCCGTGACACTGGATGGCGGCCCTGGGCGACGCGCCTGGGTAAACTCGTAGGTCGCTTGTTTGAGACCATCCCATGCCAACCCCCGTCAACCCCTTCAAGCAGGCGCTGCAGGAAAAGCGCGCCCAGATCGGCCTGTGGCTCGGCCTGGCCAGCCCCTACACCACGGAGATCTGCGCCGGCGCCGGCTTCGACTGGCTGCTGATCGACGGCGAGCACGCGCCCAACGACCTGCGCAGCATCCTGCAGCAGGCCCAGGCGATCGCCGCCTATCCGGGCAGCCATGCCATCGCACGGGTGCCGGTGGGTCACGGCCACGTCGGCACGGCGCTGATCAAGCAGTACCTGGACCTGGGCATCCAGACCCTGCTCGTGCCCATGGTGGACACGGCGCCGCAGGCGGCGGACCTGGTGCGCGCCATGCGCTACCCCCCGCAGGGCATCCGCGGCATGGGCGGGGCGCGCGCCTCGCGCTGGGGCCGCTACCCCGACTATGCCAAGGAGGCCAACGCGCAGGTCTGCCTGCTGGTGCAGACGGAAACGCGCCAGGCGCTGGACAACCTGGATGCGATCGCCGCGACCGATGGCGTGGACGGCGTCTTCATCGGGCCGGCGGACCTGTCGGCTTCGCTGGGTCATGTGGGCAACCCCGGCCATCCCGAGGTGCAGGCCGCGATCGACGACGCGATCACGCGCATTGTCCGCGCCGGCAAGGCGGCCGGCATCCTGACCAGCGACGATACCTTGGCCAGGCACTACCTGGCGATGGGCGCCACCTTCGTGGCCGTCGGCCTGGACAACAGCCTGCTGGCGCGCGCCACCAGCGATCTCGCCGCGCGGTTCAAGTCCAACGCCGCGCCCGCCCCCGTCGGCAAGACCTACTGAGTGCAAGCCCACCACCGAAGCGCGCCGGCGGCGCCTGGGGCTCCCTGGAACACCTGATTTGATATGAGAACCTGTATCTACGGCGCCGGCGCCATCGGCGGCTGGCTGGGCGTGAAGCTGGCGCAGGCCGGTTGCGAGGTCAGCGTGGTCGCGCGCGGCGCCACCCTCGAGGCGCTGCGGGCCCAACCGCTGCGCCTGCAGCAGGGCGGCGAAACCTTGTCCGCCCCGGTGCGCGCCGGCGCGGACGCGGCGGAACTGGGCGTGCAGGACCTGGTCGTGGTCGCCGTGAAGGCGCCCGCGATGGCCGAGGTGGCGAAAGGCATGGCCCCGCTGCTGGGCCCGCGCACCATGGTGCTCACGGCCATGAACGGCGTGCCCTGGTGGTTCTTCGAGGGCTTTGGCGGCCGCCTGGCGGGCACGCGCCTGCAATCCATCGATCCGGACGGCGGCATCGCGCGCGCCGTTCCGGCCGGGCACATCGTCGGCTGCGTCGTGCATGCGAGCTGCTCTCTGCGCGAAGCGGGATTCGTGCAGCATCATTTCGGCAACAAGCTGATCGTCGGCGAGCCCTCGGGCCGCAAGACCGAGCGGGTGGGTGAACTGGCCGCCCTGCTGGGACGGGCGGGCTTCGAGATCGAACTGTCCGAGCAGATCCAGAAGGACGCCTGGTACAAGCTCTGGGGCAACATGACGGTGAATCCCGTCAGCGCCATCACCGGCGCCACGACCGACCGCATCCTGGACGACGACCTGGTGCGCGAGTTCATCGGCCGGGTGATGCTGGAAGCCCGGGAGATCGGCGCGCGCATCGGCATCCCGATCGAGCAGCGGCCGGAGGACCGGCACCAGGTCACCCGCAAGCTGGGCGCTTTCAAGACCTCGATGCTGCAGGACGTCGAGGCCGGCAAGGCGATCGAGCTGGACGCGCTGGTGACCGTGGTCAAGGAGCTGGGCGCGCTCACCGGCGTGGCCACACCGTTCACCGACGCGCTGCTCGGGCTGGCACGCCTGCACGGCCGGGTCCACGGCCTCTATTGATGGCCCCGCCCGCCAAGGCCATCAGCGGCACCGCCTTCGCCACGCTGCTGCTGATCGCGCTTGTCATGGGCGCCAATCACGTGGCGGCGCGCGTGGCCTTCAACAACGGCGTCGACGTGGCCACCGCCGTGGTGTTCCGCAGCGGCGTCACCGCCCTCGTGCTGGTCCTGCTGCTGCGGCTGCAGCGGGCGCGCGTGCGCTTCACGCCGCGTCACCGGTTCATGCTGCCGGCCATCGGGCTGCTGGTGGGCGTGCAAAGCCTGTTCATCTATTCGTCGGTGGCGCGCCTGCCGGTGGCGCTGGCGCTGCTGGCCTTCAACACCTATCCGATCTGGACCGCGCTGTGGGCCTGGGGGGTGTACCGGCACCGGCCCGAGCGGGCGATGCTGATCGCCATGCCGGTGATCCTGGCGGGCCTGGCGCTGGCGCTGGACGTGTTCGGCGCGGCCTCGGGCTTGGGCACCGCCGGGCAGTGGGCGCGCATTGGCGCCGGCGTGGCATTCGCGCTCGCGGCGGCCGGCACTTTCGGCCTGGCGCTGGTCATCACCCAGCACGAAACCGCCGACATCGACGGCCGGGTGCGCACGGCCGCGACCATGGGCATGGCGACCCTGGTCGCCCTGGCCGGCGTCGCGGTGCAGGGCGGCTTCCGCTTTCCGGCCGCCGACGCCGGCTGGTGGGGCCTGGGCGCCCTCACCTTTCTCTACGGCACCGGGATCACGATCCTGTTCACCGTGCTGCCCAAGCTGGGCGTGGTCGGCAACTCGCCCATCATGAACGTGGAACCGGTGTTCGCCTTGGTGCTGGGCTGGCTGATCCTGGGCCAGGCGATCGCGCCGGTTCAGCTGGTGGGCGCGCTCGTGGTCGTCGGCGCGGTGATGGCGCTGGGCATGCGCCGGCGCTGAGCAAACGCCGGCGAAGACCGGCCGTCAGTCCGCCACCACCACCGGCACCCGCTGCGCCAGCGCGCACATCAGCTCGTAGCCCAGCGTGCCGCCGGCGCGCGCCGGCTCGTCGATGGACAGCACCGCGCCATTGCCGGCGCGGCCCCACAGCGTGACTTCGCTGCCGAAGCCGGCCTGTGGCACGGGGGTCAGGTCCACCGCGATCATGTCCATGCTGACGCGTCCGATGGTGCGGGTGCGCACGCCTTCGACCAGCACCGGCGTGCCGGTGGCGCAGTGGCGCGGATAGCCGTCCGCATAACCGCAGGCGGCGACCCCGATACGCAGCGGCGCGCCCGCGCTGAAATGGGAGCCATAGCCCACGGTGTCGCCGGGCGCGAGCTGCTGCACGCCGATGATGCGGGTGGCCAGCGTCATCGTCGGCAGCAGCCCCCAGTGCGCCGCGTCGTGCTCGGGGAAATCGGGCGAGCTGCCGTACACGGCGATGCCGGGCCGGATCCAGTCGGCGCGCGCCGCCGGCTCCATGCCATGGCGCAGGGCCGCCGCGCTGTTGGACAGGCTGCGCTCGCCCGGCAGGTCGCGCGTGAATTCGTTGAACGCCGCCAGTTGCCGCGCGATGCCTTTGGAGCCGTCGGCGTCGCTGAAGTGCGTCATCAGCGAAATCTCCTCGACCTGCGGCAAGGCGTCCAGCCGCGTCCAGGCGGCGCGAAAGCGCTCCGGCGGGAACCCCAGGCGGTTCATCCCCGAGTTCATCTTGAGGAACACGCGATGCGGCCTGTGCGTCTTGTGCGTGGCCAGCATGTCGATCTGCTCGTCGCAGTGCACGGCGTGCCACAGGTTCAGGCGCGAGCACAGCTCCAGGTCGCGCGCCTCGAACACGCCCTCCAGCAGCAGGACGGGCCCGCGCCAGCCGAGCGCCCGCACGCGCTGCGCTTCATCCAGATCCAGCAGGGCGAACCCGTCGGCCGCCCGCAATCCTTCGAAGGCGCGCTCGATGCCGTGGCCATAGGCGTTGGCCTTGACGACGCCCCAGACCTTCGCATCGGGCGCGGCGGCGCGCATGCGCGCGAGGTTGTGGCGCAGGGCCTCGGTGTGGACGGTGGCCTGGATGGGACGGGGCATGTTCGTGGCGCCGGTTTGCGTCAAGCGGGATTTTGTCATTACCCAGCGTGATATAACGCTGCGTCACTCGGAGACGACCGTAAAAGAACTGCCGCCCATCAGCCCGGCTGATGCGCCACGACCCAGCCAATGAAGCGCGGTTTCTACACCATCATGTCGGCCCAGTTTTTTTCGTCGCTGGCCGACAACGCCTTATTCATTGCCGCGGTCGAATTGCTCAAGTCGTCGAAGGCGCCGACCTGGCAGGCCGCCGCCCTGGTGCCGATGTTCGCGCTGTTCTACGTCGTGCTGGCGCCTTTCGTCGGCGCCTTCGCCGACGCCATGCCCAAGGGCAAGGTCATGTTCGTGAGCAACGCCATCAAGGTGGTGGGCTGCGTGCTGATGCTGTTCGGGCTGCACCCGCTGCTGGCCTATGCCGTGGTGGGCCTGGGCGCGGCGGCCTATTCGCCCGCCAAGTACGGCATCCTCACCGAGCTGCTGCCGCCTTCGCAGCTGGTCAAGGCGAACGGATGGATCGAGGGACTCACCATCGCCTCCATCATCCTGGGCATCCTGCTGGGCGGCCAGCTGGTCGGGCAGGTGCTGGCCTCGCGCATGCTCGGGATCGACTTTCCGTTCGTCGACACCGGCGTCGACACGCCGCCCGAAGCGGCCATCCTGGTGCTGATCTTCGTCTACATCCTGGCGGCCTGGTTCAACACGCGCATCCCGCACACCGGCGTGGAGATGCGGCGCATCCCGAGCAATCCGCTGGAACTGGTGCCCGATTTCTGGACCTGCAACTCGCGCCTGTGGCGCGACAAGCTGGGCCAGATCTCGCTGGCCACCACGACGCTGATCTGGGGCGTCAGCGGCAACCTGCGCTACATCATCCTGGCCTGGAGCGCAGCCGCCCTGAGCTACAGCACCACCCAGGCCTCGGCGCTGTCCGGCGTGGTGGCGCTGGGCACGGCGGTGGGCGCCGTGGTCGCGTCCCTGCGCATGCGGCTGGACATGGCCACCAGCGTGATGCCCCTGGGGATCGCCATGGGGTTCCTGATGATCGTCATGAACTTCATCAGCAGCGTGTGGGTGGCCGCGCCGTTCCTGATCCTGCTGGGCGCCATCGGCGGGTTCATGGTCGTGCCGATGAACGCGCTGCTGCAGCACCGCGGTCACAACCTCATGGGCGCGGGCCGCTCGATCGCCGTGCAGAACTTCAACGAGCAGGCCTGCATCCTGGGCCTGGGCGCGTTCTACAGCCTGTCCGCGGGCCTGGGCCTGTCAGCGTTCGCCGCCATCACCGCCTTCGGCCTCATCATCACCAGCGTGATGTGGCTGATCCACCGCTGGCACCGCGGCAACTGCGTGCGCTACCGCGAGGAAATCGAGCACCTGCTGGAAGTGGCGCGGCACGACAAGGCCCATGGCAGCTAGGGGCGCCCGGACCGTGTCGGGAACGCCCCAGGCCACAGCGGACAGCAACGAATCACTGCCGGCCGGCGGCCTGCTGCCGGCGCTTGCGCTGGTGCTCAACGCCTTCGTCTGGGGCGTCTCCTGGTGGCCGTTTCGCCAGCTTCAGGGCCAGGGCCTGCATCCGCTGTGGGCCACCGCGCTGATCTACCTCGTGTCGATGGCCTGCCTCATCGCCTTGCGGCCCCGCGTCTGGGGCGGATTTCGCGGCCACCCCCTGCTGTGGCTCCTCGCGGCCGCGGCGGGCCTGACCAACGTGGGCTTCAACTGGGCGGTGACCGTGGGAGACGTGGTCCGCGTGGTGCTGCTGTTCTACCTGATGCCGGCCTGGACGGTGGTGCTGGCCTGGCCCATGCTCGGCGAAAAACCGACGCTGCTGTCCTTGTTGCGGCTGGCCATGGCGATGGCCGGCGTGGCGATCGTGCTCAAGACCGC
>JAMPXR010000147.1 GCA_023701085.1 Ramlibacter sp.
ACGATGATCTCGGCCGGCACGCCATAGTGGCTTTCGGCGCGCTCCAGCGCCATGCGGTTGTCCTGCCAGAACCGCACGCCCGCCGCCACGCGCGCGGGTTCGATGAAGCGGCTGCGGTAGACGCGCCAGTTCTTGGGTGTGCCGGGCGGCGCAGGCTGCATGAGGCGGGCCACCACGGGCAGGAACTGGGCGCGCTCCACGGCGCGGCGCGCCCATTCGCGGTCCAGGCCGCGGCGCTGCGCAACTTCATCGGCCCATCGCATCGCTTCCTCGTGGCCGGCATAGGGGGCGCCGCGCTGGCTGTTGCGTTCGCTGACGCTTTTCTTCCTGGGGGGGCTTTGCGACCCTGCGGGCAGCGACAGTGCGCTCGCCGCGAGAAGGACAGTGATGAAGAGCAGGGGACGGCGCATTCAGCGGGGCCAGGACAAGTGTTTGAATTCGCGCTGGAGCGCGGCGAGGCTGGCGCCCGGCGTGCGGGCGTAGCGCTGCTGCTCCAGCTTGAGCAGCCAGTGTGACAGCTGCCGGGCCGTATCGCCGAAACGCGCTGTGACAAGAGTCGCAATCTGGCGTGGCGGCGCCGCGGGCGGCAGCTCGATTCCGGCGTCGGCGAGGCGCTTGCGGGTGCGCACCAGCAGTCGCAGCCAGGGATCGTGTTCGCGTCTTTCCCACAGTGCCCATGACGCGGCCGCCAGCGTCACCGCCACGAGCAGCGCCAGCAGCACGAAGCTCAGGTCCGCCCATCCGGGCGACCGAAAGCCGATGCCCTTCAGGAGGTCGAGCTGCTTGCTCTGGGTGTAGTTCAGGACCCACTGGTTCCAGCCGTTGTTCATGGCTTCCCAGGCGGAGCGCAGGCTCGCGGCGAAATTCGGCGTCACGGTGTCCAGCGCGCTCGCGATCACGCCGCGCGGCGCCTGCAGGCGCTGCAGCGCCGCGGTCCGGCCGGGCGCGACCGCGGCGGTGGGGTCCACGCGCACCCAGCCGCGGCCGGACAGCCAGACCTCGGTCCAGGCGTGGGCGTCGCTCTGGCGCACGACCCAGTAGCCGTCCACCGGGTTGCGTTCGCCGCCCTGATAGCCAGTGACGATGCGCGCGGGAACCCCCATGGCGCGCATCAACACCACGAACGCCGACGCGATGTGCTCGCAAAAGCCTTCGCGCCGGTCGAACCAGAACTCGTCGGCGGAGTGCATCCCATAGACGCCGGGGTCCAGCGTGTAGTGGTAGTTGCCGGTGCGCAGCCGCTGCAGCGCGGCCTGGACCAGGGCAGCGCCGTCCTGCGCGCCGGCCGCTTCGCGCAACTCGCCCGCCAGGGCCAGCGTGCGGGGATTGAAGCCCGGCGGCAGTTCCAGGTACTGCGGCGGCACGGCCGCCGGCGTGCTGCGCGGCCCGTGCCTGAAGACCGGATGGCTTTCGGCGCTGTAGCGCAGCAGGTCCGTCACCGGGCGGTTGGCGACCCATTGCAGCTCGGCGGTCATCACGAGCTGCATGCCGGGCACCGCCGGTGCCTTCATGGCGGCGTCCAGCACCATGATCCAGGGCCGGTTGTTCGGCTCCTGCGTCACTTCGTAGCGCACGGGCTCGCCGGCCACCTCGAGCTGGGCCAGGCCCGGCACGGCCGGCGAGAACGCCGATCCCAGGCGCAATTGCAGCGGGCGCCATTCGCGTCCGTCGAAAGCGGAGAGCACCGGGCCGCGGAAGTACAGGTCGCTTTGCAGCGGCGGCGGCCCCAGGAACTTCACCCGCATGGCGATCGACTCGTTGAGGGCGAGGCTGGCGATGTTGCCGACCTGCATGTTGGCCGACAGCCCGCTGCGGCCCGACATGGCGTCGCTGGGGATGCCCCACAGCGGCGACAGCCGCGGGAACAGCACGAACAGGACGGCCATGATGGGCGCGCCCAGCAGCGCCATCCAGCCGGCCGTGCGGGCTGCCTGCGCCAGCGGCGGCCGGCCGACCGGCATGTGCGCGTTCACCAGCGCCGTCAGCAGGCCCAGCAGGCCGACCAGCATGGCCGCGGCCGTGACCAGCGATTGCGAATAGAAGAAGTTCGTGAGCATCGTGAAGAAGCCCAGGAAGAAGATGACGAACGCATCGCGGCGCGCGCGCAGCTCCAGCGTCTTGAGGGCCAGCAGCACGATGATCAGGGTGACGCCGGCGTCGCGGCCCAGCAAGGTGCGATGGCTCGCGTAGGTGGCGGCGAGCGTCGCGGCCAGCAGCCCCAGCAGCCACCACTTGCCCGGCAGCGGCCCGGACCTGAACGCGAGCCAGCCCCGCCACAGCAGCACCGCGCCGGCCAGCGCGCTGCACCACAGCGGCAGCTTGCCGACCTGCGGCAACATCACCCAGGCGATGACCAGCAGCAGGAACAGGGTGTCGCGGCCATCGCGCGGCAGCGTTCGCAGGCGCGTGGCCAGGCCCCTGGACCCGGACCCGGACCCGCGCGGGGATCGCGCGCCTTGCGTCCACGCAGCCCAGGCGCCTAGCATGTCGCGAGCGCCTCCAGGCAGCGCCGCTTGTGCGGCTCGCCGCAGGCTGGCGCGATCTGCTGGCGCGGCAGGCGCAGCCCGTAGTCCAGCCCCAGCCGTTCGGCTTGCAGCACCCAGGCCGTCAGGCGCGACAGCCGGTGTTCCGCGTCCTGCGGCCCGGCCTGCGCGTAGTCCAGCCACAGCTCGTAGCGCTGGGCCTGTTCCGAGTCGCGGCTGACCAGTTCGTCGGCCTTTGCGGCCTTCTTCCACACCACCAGCTTGAGCGGATCGCCGCGCCGGTACGCGCGCACGCCGTCGAATTCGCCGGTGCTTCGCAGCTTCGCGCTGGCGCCGCCGCCGGCGCGCGGCTCGCCGGGCGGCAGCGGCGGCGGGAGGGCCTCCGGCGCGGGATAGACCAGCACCCGCGCGGCCGGCCGCCAGACGTTCCAGACCCGGAAGGTGCCCAGGGGAAAGCGCGTCTCGGCCGTGAGCGGCGGAACGCGGTGCAGCCCGCGGCGCGCCGGGCGGAACGCCACCTGCACGGTGCTTTGCCCCAGGGCCGGCACGTCGGTCCAGACCCAGCGGTCGGCGCGCGTCGAATCCAGCACGGCCAGCCCGATGCCGTAGCGCACCGAACGCCGCTCGTTGGTGAGCACGATGGACAAGGTGGCGCTGTCCCCGGCGAATTGAGGGTCCGGCGGCGCCAGGTTCAGCGTCAGGCCGCGCAGCGTGCCGTGGCACACATACATCCCCACCACGGTGCTGCCGGCGAGCAGGAAAGTCAGCAGGTAGCCCAGGTTCAGCTGGTAGTTGATGGACCCCACCAGCAGCACCAGCAGGGTGAGCACCAGCATGAAACCGGGCCGCGTGGGCAGGATGTAGACATTGCGCTGGGTCAGCTCGATCCGGTCCGCGAGCGGCAGGCGCGCCTCCCACCAGGCGCGAAAGCGCCGGCGCACAACTAGCAAGGGGTTAAGTGCGGCCGCGTTCATCTCGCCGGTTCTAGTCGCTCAGCGCACGAGACGGCGCGGCCCATTCGCCCCCTTGAGGGGGGAGCGCCGCAGGCGCTTCGGGGGTGGGCCCTGATCACGGCAGGGGCACGGCTTCCAGCATGGCCAGCACCTGTTCGATCGGGCCGCGGCCCGCGTCGCCGGTCGGGATCATGCGGTGCGCCACGGTCTGGGGCAATATCGCCTGCACGTCATCCGGCGCCACATAGTCGCGCCCCGAGAGCAGGGCTTGTGCCTTGGCCGCGCGCACCACGGCGATGCCGGCGCGAGGCGACAGTCCTTGCAGGAACCAGCGGCCCGAACGCGTCGCCGCGACCAGGTCCTGCACATAGTTGAGCAGGGGTGCGGCCACGTGCACCTGCAGCACCTTCTGCTGCAGCAGCTGGAGTTCGACGGGCGTGAGCGTGCCGCGCATCGCGTCGACCATGCCGCGCCGGTCGGCGCCCAGCAGCAGCTCGCGCTCGGCGGCACGGTCCGGATAGCCCAGCGAAATCCGCATCAGGAAACGATCCAGCTGCGATTCGGGCAGGGCGAAAGTACCGAGCTGATCGTGCGGATTCTGGGTGGCGATCACGAAGAAGGGCACGGGCAGGGCGCGGGTTTCGCCTTCCACCGTGACCTGCCTTTCCTCCATGGCCTCGAGCAGCGCGCTCTGGGTCTTGGGGCTGGCGCGGTTGATCTCGTCGGCCAGCAGGACCTGGGCGAAGATGGGGCCGGGGTGGAAGACGAAAGCCTCCTTGCCCCGCTCATAGACCGAGACCCCGGACAGGTCGCTGGGCATCAGGTCGGCCGTGAACTGCACCCGGGAAAAGTGCAAGCCGAAGGAACGCGACAAGGCGTGGGCCAGCGTGGTTTTTCCGACGCCGGGCACATCCTCGATCAGCAGGTGTCCGCCCGCCAGCAGGCAGGCCACGCAGTCACTCACCTGGGCGGGCTTTCCGACGATCACCGTGTTAAGCTGGTCCAGGAGCGTTTTGAGTTTTTGTTGTGCATCCATGGGGCGTGAGGTTTGTGCGTCCATGAGCCGGACGTTATCGCAAAACGCCCGATTCGGAAGTCCGTCATGATTAAAACCGGGTATTTCACGCATCCCGATTGCAGGAGACATGAAATGGGGCCGGGCCATCCCGAATGCCCCGAGCGGCTCGATGCGATCGAGGACCGCCTGCTGGCCAGTGGCGTCGGCCCGCTGCTGGAGCGGCGCGAGGCGCCCGACGCGTCGCCGGCCGACATCGAACTGGCGCACACGCGCATGCACGTGGCCGCGCTGCGCGGCCTGGACACCGAGCTGGACGAGCACATCGCGGCGGGCGGCCGGGGCTATGCCCAGATCGACCCCGACACGATGATGTGCCCGCAGACCTGGAAGGCGGCCCTGCGCGCCGCCGGCGCGGTCCTGGCGGCCACCGATGCGGTGATGGCGGGCGAACTGGAGAATGCCTTTTGCGCGGTGCGCCCGCCGGGGCACCACGCCTGCCGCGACCGGGCCATGGGATTCTGCTTCTTCAACAACATCGCCATCGCGGCGAAATACGCGCTGGAGCGCCACGGCCTCAAGCGCGTGGCGGTGGTGGATTTCGACGTGCACCACGGCAACGGCACCGAGGACATCCTGGGCGGCGACGAGCGCGCGCTGATGGTCGGTTTTTTCCAGCATCCGTTCTATCCCTACACCGGCACCGAGGGCACCTACTCGAACATGGTGAACCTGCCGGTGCCGGCGTACACGCGCGGCATGCACATCCGCGACCTGGTCGAGCAGGCCTGGATGCCGCGGCTGGAAGCTTTCCAGCCCGAGAGGATCTTCGTCAGCGCCGGCTTCGACGCGCACCGCGAGGACGAGCTGGGCCAACTCGGGCTGGTGGAGGCGGATTACACCTGGATCACCTCGAGAGTCAGGGACGTCGCCAGGAAGTACGCGCGCGGGCGCATCGTGTCCGCGCTGGAGGGCGGCTACAACCTGGGCGCGCTGGCGCGCAGCGTGGAGGCCCATGTGCGCGTGCTGGCGGATCTCTGAAAATCCGGTTTTGCGGCGGAGCCCATGAATGGATGAAGCACTGATAGCGAAGAAGGACGAGCGCGGCGTGGTCACGCTCACCATGAACCGGCCGGCGGCGTTCAACGCGCTCGGCGAGGAGATGCTGCAGGCGCTGCAGTCGGCGCTGGACCGCATCGCCGGCGACGAGGCCGCGCGCGTGGTCGTGCTTGCCGCCGCCGGCAAGGCGTTCTGCCCGGGGCACCATCTGAAGGAGATGATCGCGAAGCCGTCGCTGGAGTACTACCAGCGCCTGTTCGCGCAATGCAGCCGCATGATGCTCGCCATCCAGAAGCTGCCGGTGCCGGTGATCGCCCGGGTCCAGGGCATCGCCACCGCCGCCGGTTGCCAGCTGGTGGCGCAGTGCGACCTGGCGGTGGCCTCCACGGCGGCCAGCTTCGCCGTCAGCGGCGTGAACTTCGGCCTGTTCTGCTCCACGCCCAGCGTGCCCCTGCTGCGCAACATGGCGCCCAAGCAGGCCATGGAGATGCTGCTGACGGGCGAGTTCATCTCGGCGCAGCAGGCGCTGGAGCGCGGCCTGGTCAATCGCGTCTGCGCACCCGAGGATCTGGACGCCGAAGTGGACAAGCTGGTCGCCAGCATCCTGGCCAAGCCCCGCACCGCATTGGCCATGGGCAAGGAACTGTTCTACCGCCAGCGCGAAATGGGCGTCGAGGCGGCGTACCAGCTCGCCTCGCACACCATGGCCGTGAACATGATGGAAAGCTGCGCGCTGGAAGGCGTGACGGCGTTCACCGAGAAGCGCAAGCCGGTGTGGTGAGTCCGCGCATCCGACCTGTCCTCGTTTCATGACCGAACTCGACAAACTGGTCCGCGACCTGGGCCACCCGGGCGTGCCCTGGGAATTCGCCGTGCTGTCGGGCTGCCTGGCCCTGGCGTTCGCCCTGTGCTGGCTGATCGGCCGGCGGCATGCGGCCGATTCGGTCTGGTTCGGCCGCGCCATCGTCGACGGCCTGCTGTTCCCGCTGCTGGCGCTGGCG
>JAMPXR010000148.1 GCA_023701085.1 Ramlibacter sp.
CTGACCGCGGCCGACGCCGTGGAAGAGCGCGTCAAGGGCCTGGACTACGGCGCCGACGACTACATGGCCAAGCCCTTCAGCCTGCAGGAGCTCGAAGCGCGGGTGCGCGCGCTGACGCGCCGCGGGATGGGCGGCACCAGCAGCGTCATCAAGCACGGCCCGCTGGTGTACGACCAGGCCGGCCGGGTGGCCACCATCGACGGCAAGATGGTCGAGCTGTCCGCGCGCGAACTGGGCTTGCTGGAAGTGCTGCTGCAGCGCGCCGGCCGCCTGGTCAGCAAGGACCAGCTGGTCGAGCGCCTGTGCGAATGGGGCGAGGAGGTCAGCAACAACGCGATCGAGGTCTACATCCACCGGCTGCGCAAGAAGATCGAGAAAGGCCCGATCCGCATCGCCACCGTGCGCGGCCTGGGCTACTGCCTGGAGAAGATTCCCGGGTGACACCATGACCGGCCCGCGCGATGCACCGCGACAACCCTGCGGCCCGCCGGGGGAACCGTGGCGCGCCGCCTGAACATCTTTCCGCGCGAGCAGCGCTCGCTGTTCGGGGAAATCCTCGACTGGATGCTCACGCCCTTGCTGCTGCTGTGGCCTGTCAGCCTGGCGCTGACCTGGCTGGTGGCGCAGAACATCGCCGGCAAGCCGTTCGACCGCGCGCTGGAGTACAACGTGCAGGCGCTGGCGCAGCTGGTGAGCGTGCAGCAGCAGCGCGTCGTCTTCAACCTGCCGCAGCCCGCGCGCGAAATCCTGCGGGCCGACGATTCCGACCTCGTGTACTACCAGGTGCTGGGCGCGCGCGGCGAACTGCTCAGCGGGGAGCGGGACTTTCCACTGCCGCCCGAGGACGAGCGGCCGCTGGTCGGCGAGGTGCGATTGCGCGACGACGAGATGCGCGGGCAGGAGGTGCGCGTGGCCTACACCTGGGTCAAGCTCGACCTGGCGGGCGCGCAGCCCGCGCTGGTGCAGGTGGCCGAGACGCGAGAAAAGCGCTCGGTGCTGGCCACGGAGATCATCAAGGGCGTGATGCTGCCGCAGTTCGTCATCCTGCCGCTGGCCGTGCTGCTGGTCTGGCTCGCGCTGGTGCGCGGCATCAAGCCGCTGTCCCAGCTGGAAGAGCGCATCCGCGCGCGCAAGCCCGATGACCTGAGCCCGCTGGACGACAAGACCGTGCCGCTGGAGGTGGCGCCGCTGGTGTCCTCCGTGAACGACCTGCTGACGCGGCTGAAGGACTCCATCGCCACGCAGAAACGCTTCCTGGCGGACGCGGCGCACCAGCTCAAGACGCCGCTGGCGGGGCTGCGCATGCAGGCCGACCTGGCGCAGCGCGAGGCGTTCAACGCCGAGGAGCTGAAGCAGTCGCTCAAGCAGATCGGACGCTCCAGCATCCGCGCGACGCACACCGTGAACCAGCTGCTGGCGCTGGCGCGCGCCGAAAGCGGCGGGCAGACGCTGGCGCGCCAGCCCTGCGATCTGGCGCAGCTGACGATGCAGGCCGTGCAGGACTCGGTGCCGCGCGCCCTGGACAAGCGCATCGACCTGGGCTACGACGGCGCCGCGCCCGGCACGCCGGGCGTGCGCATCCCCGGCAACCCGACCCTGCTGCAGGAAATGATCCGCAACCTGCTGGACAACGCCATCAACTACACGCCTTCCAGTGCGGAGCATCCCGGCGTGATCACGGCGCGGGTGCTGGCCGACCCGTCCGGGCACTTCCTGATCCTCCAGGTGGAGGATTCCGGCCCCGGCATCCCGGAGGGCGAACGCGAGCTGGTCTTGCAGCCGTTCTACCGCACCCTGGGGACCAACGTGGACGGCTCGGGCCTGGGGCTGCCCATCGTGCTGGAGATCGCGCGCCAGCACAACGCCGAACTGACGCTGGAAGACGCGCGCCCGGGCCATGCGCCGCCCGGCACGCGCGTCAGCGTGCGTTTCGTGCTGGCCGGGAAAGCCGTGACCGCTTACGCGGCCGCTGCGGAGCCCTTGTAGACGTTCAGCTGCAAACGCTCGCGCGCCATCGCCCGGGCCACCGCCGGCAGCGCGGCAACCTTCTGCACGTGCTGCCAGAGCGCGGGGTAGCCCTGCGGGTCATGGCCGGCAAAGCCGCCCCAGCGCAGCAAGGTCAAAGAGTAAGCATCCAGCGGCCCGAAATGTCCGCCGCCCAGGTAGGCGCTGCCGTCGCTGGCGGCCTTGCGCACGATCGACTCGAGCTCGCCGAGCATCTGGCCGTACAGCTGCGCGTTGAAGGCCTTGACCTCGGCCTGCGCCTGCTCGCCGCCGACGAACTTCTGCGGCATGAACACATGGGTGAAGGTCGGATGCACGGTGTTGTTCATCCAGGCCAGCGTTTCCATCGCCCGGCTGTGCGCCAGCGGCTCGCGCGGCAGGAAATTGCAGTGGGGAAAGCGCCGGTCCAGATGGCTCACGATCGCGACGATCTGCGTGATCGCCTCGCCGTCATCGACCAGCACCGGCACCTGGCTGCGCGGGTTGAGTGCCTTGTATTCCTCGTTGTAGTTCTCGCCCTTGTGGATCTTGACCATCTCGGGCTCGAACGGCTCGCCAGTGGATTCCAGCAGCGCATGGGGAACGAAGGAGCAGGCGCCCGGGGCAAAGTACAGTTTCAGTGTCATGGTGAAGTGGGGGTTTGAGTCGATTAGGGCCTGTTCGCACTGTTTTTGGCAGTGCCCTAGCGGCAGGGCCGCAAGGTTCTTGCGCCCAGGGCCGCCTGCAGGTCCTGCAGGCGCGGCCGCAGGCTGTCGTCCACGGCGGGGAATCTGAGGGTCCACCCCCGCGGCTCGATGGCCGGCTCCAGCACCCAGGAGCCCGCCGGCCAGGACTCCAGCGCGCGTTTGAGCATGGCCACCTGGGCTTCCTCGAAGACGCCGGCTTGCAGGCACTCCTGCGCCCTGGTGCCCGGCGGCGCCGCGGCGTCGGCGCGCCGGGCTTCGTCGCCGCCCAGGATGCGCAGCGCCTGCGGCCTGATCTGCTGGCGCAGCCGCTGGGGTTCGGACTGCTGGGCCGGCGCCAGGCCCCAGGGCGCCAGCAGGCCCTGCGACCACCCGAAGAAGGCGGCGTTGGCGAGCATCAGAAGCAGGACAGTCAGACGCAACATCATCGGAAAGCTGGCAGGCGCCCGGAACGCGGCCGCCCTAGCCGGCGGGCCGCACGCTCACCTCGGCGCTGGTCACGGATTGGGTGCCGCCAGCAGTATGCACCAGCAGCGCGCCGGCTTCGCCGATGCCGCGGGCCACGCCAGCGGTCCCGTCGCTGAGCACGACCGCGCGGTCGCGCAGCGCATCGCGCGCGTTGAAACGGGCCTGGAACGGGGCGAATCCGCTGGCCTCGAACACCCGCACCGCCTGCACCAGGGGCGCGGCGACCCGCAGCAGCGCCTCGCCGGGGGACACCGCCGGCAGCAGCTCCTGCAGGGCGGCCGGCGGCACCGACAGGCCGCCCGCGTCGCGAGGGGAAATGTTGATCCCGATCCCGATCACCACATAGCGCCGGCTCGCTCCCGCGGCGCCGAAGCTGGCCGTTTCGATCAGCACGCCGGCCAGCTTGCGGTCGGCCAACCACAAGTCGTTGGGCCACTTGAGCTGGATGCGAGGGTGCAGGCTCTCGGCCAGGCTCACGCCCACCGCCAGCGACAGGCCCGACCAGTCGGCGGGCGCCAGCGGCAGGCCCAGGGAAAACGTGAGCGAATCGCCCGCGCGGCTGGTCCAGCCGCGGCCCAGCCGTCCGCGGCCCGCCGTCTGGTGCTCCGCCACCAGCAGCACGGCTTCGGCCCGCCCGACGCGGGCGCGCTGCATCAGCTCGCTGTTGGTCGATGCGACCTCCGGCACGACCTCGACCGTGAGATCGGCCAGCAGCGGCGCCACGGCTTCGCGGATGAGCGCGGCCGGCCAGACGCTGCCGCCGGCCCGCGCGCCTGCCGTGGCCACGCCGGGCGCGCCCGCCCCGCCGGCAAGCCAGTCAGTGCTCACTTGTGTTGCCTGCGTTTGGGGGCAAGGAGGGTTCCGCGGCAGTTCCCGGCACCGCACCAGCAGGGGTACTCGGCCTTGAGCTTTTTCGTGTAGCGCTCGTCGATGATCAGGCCGTAGTCGTAATTCAATTCCTCGCCGGCGCGGATGTTGCGCAGGGCCTTGATGAACACCCGCCCATCCTGTTCGTCGGCCTCGCAGTTGGGGTCGCAGGAGTGGTTGATCCAGCGCGAGGAGTTGCCTCCGTGCTTGGCATCGATCACCCGGCGCTCGTCCACGTGGAAGTAGAAGGTGTGGTTCGGATCCTTCGGGTCGTGCGGATGACGGCGCTGCGCCTCCTTCCAGGTGATCACCTCGCCCACGTATTCGATGATGGTTTCGCCCTCGGCGATGTCCTGCAGGGCGAACACCCCCCTGCCGTGGACGCCCGAGCGCCGCACCTGGATGCGCCGCGCGGCGGCCGCCGGGACGCGCGGCTGGGAGACCGGCGCCGCGGGCGCGTCGGTGAAGCGGCCTGTTACTGCTTTTTCTGCCATCGGCAAAACTCTGTTAATTTAAATATGCACATGCGCGCGTGCGCGTACGCGCGCGAGAAGCGAGATTGTAGGGACACTTTATTTCCGGGCGCCGCGAGGCACCGGGTTCGATCCGTGAACACAAAGACTTTGGTGATTGCCGAAAAGCCGTCGGTGGCGCAGGACATCGTGCGCGCACTCACGCCGCAGGCCGGCAAGTTCGACAAGCGCGACGACTACTTCGAGAACGAGACGTACATCGTCACCAGCGCCGTGGGCCACCTGGTGGAAATCCAGGCGCCGGAGCAGTTCGACGTCAAACGCGGCAAGTGGAGCTTCGCGCACCTGCCGGTGATACCGCCCTACTTCGACCTGAAGCCGGTGGACAGGACCAAGGCGCGCCTGAACGCCGTGGTCAAGCTCGCCAAGCGCAAGGACGTGGCGGGCCTGATCAACGCCTGCGACGCCGGGCGCGAGGGCGAGCTCATCTTCCGCCTGATCGAGCAGTTCGCCGGCGGCGGCAAGCCGCTGGGCAAGCCGGTCAAGCGGCTGTGGCTGCAATCGATGACGCCGCAGGCGATCCGCGAGGGCTTCGAGCAGCTGCGCAGCAACCAGCAGATGGAGGGGCTGGCCAACGCCGCGCGCTCGCGCTCCGAAGCCGACTGGCTGGTCGGCATCAACGGCACGCGGGCGATGACCGCCTTCAACTCGCGCGACGGCGGCTTCTTCCTCACCACGGTCGGCCGGGTGCAGACGCCCACGCTGGCCGTCGTGGTCGAGCGCGAGGAGCAGATCCGCAAGTTCGTCGCCCGCGACTTCTGGGAAATCCACGCCACCTTCCGGGCAGAAGCGGGCGAGTACCCGGCCAAGTGGTTCGACCCGCAATGGAAGAAGAACCCCGACGATGCCGAGATCAAGGCCGATCGCGTCTGGTCCGAGCGCCAGGCGCGGGCCATCGCCGACGCCGTGCGCGGCAAGGCCGCCAGCGTCACCGAGGAATCGAAGCCGACCACGCAGGCCTCGCCGCTGCTGTTCGACCTGACGTCGCTGCAGCGCGAGGCCAACGGGCGCTTCGGCTTTTCGGCCAAGACGACGCTGGCGCTGGCGCAAAGCCTGTACGAGCGGCACAAGGCGCTGACCTATCCGCGGACCGACTCGCGCGCGCTGCCCGAGGACTACCTGCCGGTGGTGAAGAAGACCCTGGGCATGTTGGCCGCCAGCGGCCTGCGCCACCTGGCCCCGTTCGCGCAGCAGGCGCTCGACGAGAGCTACGTCAAGCCGAACCGCCGCATCTTCGACAACGGCAAGATCAGCGACCACTTCGCGATCATCCCGACTCTGCAGCCACCGCACGGCCTGTCGGAAGCGGAACACAAGCTGTACGACCTGGTGGTCAAGCGCTTCCTGTCCGTGTTCTTCCCCAGCGCCGAGTTCCTGGTCACGACCCGCATCTCGCAGGCGGTCGGCCACAGCTTCAGGACCGAGGGCAAGGTGCTGGTCAAGCCGGGCTGGCTGGCCGTCTGGGGCAAGGAGGCCGCCGACGAGGTCGCCGGCGCCAAGGAAGGGGACAAGGGGCAGAGCCTGGTGCCGGTGAAGCCGGGCGAGATGGTGCGCGCCGAGGTGGTGGAGCCCAGGGGCCTGAAGACGCGCCCGCCGGCGCGCTACTCGGAAGCCACGCTGCTGGGCGCGATGGAAGGCGCCGGCAAATTCGTCGAGGACGACGAACTGCGCGAGGCGATGCAGGAAAAGGGCCTGGGCACGCCGGCCACGCGCGCGGCCATCATCGAGGGCCTGATCACGGAGAAGTACATGCTGCGCGAAGGGCGCGAGCTGATCCCCACGGCCAAGGCGTTCCAGCTGATGACGCTGCTGCGCGGGCTGGGCGTGGAAGAGCTGTCCAAGCCCGAGCTGACCGGCGAATGGGAATTCAAGCTGGCCCAGATGGAGCACGGCAAGCTCTCGCGCGACGCGTTCATGCGCGAGATCGGCGAGATGACGAAGCACATCGTCA
>JAMPXR010000149.1 GCA_023701085.1 Ramlibacter sp.
AGGCCGGCTCGCCGCCGCACAGGTCGCATTTCTGCACCTTGCCGGTTTCCTGCACGTAGTTCACGGTGCCGAACGGGCAGGCGATGGTGCACACCTTGCAGCCCACGCAGGTGGTCTCGTTGACCACCTTCGCACCGGTGAGCCGGTCGATGGTGATGGCCTCCACCGGGCAGGCGTGCAGGCACCAGGCCTCGTCGCACTGCGTGCAGGTGTAGGGCACTTTCTTGCCGGTGTGATGGAAATCGAACACCTTGATGCGCGAGCGGGCGGTCGCGAAGGTTCCGTAGTTCTCGAACGAGCAGGCCATCTCGCATTGCAGGCAGCCCGTGCACTTGTCCGCGTTGATGTGCAACACCTTTTGCATGTGCGCTTCTCCTGGGAAAACGGCGGCTTGCGCCGCATAGCTATGAATGGGAAAACATAGCCATTGTTGGAACACGGCCATAGCGCAAGCCTAGTGATAACCCTAGGGCGGGGCGGAGTTCTCAAGTTGAGACAGCTCATCCGTAGGCGGCGAAAGCCCCGATGCGGAAATGGCCGACAATCGCCGCATGCTCAGCACCCTGCCCGCGGTCCCGCGCGACCGGCTCGCGCTCATCGCCAGCGCGCGCCGTGCCGTGCTCCATGGGGATCATGGCGGCCCCGCGCCCGCGCTCGAACCCTGGGTCGAGCGGTCCTGGCGCCGCTGCCTGGCACAGGGCCAGCGTCCCGAACAACGGCTGGGATTCGACCCGATCCCGGCCCGCGCCCGGCAACGCCTGGCCGACGCGAGCCGGCCGCTGGTGCAGGCCGCCCGGCCCGTGCTCGATCGCCTGTCCCGCGCCCTGGCCAGCACGCGCTATTTCGCTGTCCTGACCAACAGCGAGGGTGTCGTCGTCGACGCATACGGACCGATCGACCGCGGCGATCGCCGCGCCGACCTCATCACGCGCATCGGCGTCGACCTGTCGGAGCGCTGCGTGGGCACCACCGCCATCGGCGCTGCCCTGGCCGAACTGCAGCCGGTCTGGCTGCATCGCGGCGAGCATTTCTTCGACGACACCTGCGTCTACAGCTGCGCCGGCGCGCCGCTGTTCGGTCCCGACGGCCTGTGCGTGGGCATGCTGGACCTGACCGGCATAGCCGCGGCCGAGCGGCCCGAGCTCAAGCACCTGGCCGCGCAGTCGGCGCGCAGCATCGAGAACGCCCTCACGCTCGCGGTCGGGCACAGCCTGCTGCTCAGGCTGAACTGGCCGGGCCGCTCACTCGGCGGCGACGAGGACGGCCTGGTCTGCCTGGACGCGGACGGCTGGGTCGCCGGCAGCAATCATGCGGCCCGCCTGATGGTTCCGCAGCTGGGCGCGCCGGGCGCGCCCGCGCATTGCAGCGAGCTGTTCGCGCAGCCCTGGGAACAGCTGTTCGACCTGGCGCGGCATGGCCAGCGCGCCGATCCGGTGGAAGTGCCGCTGTGGTCGGGCTTGCGGCTGCATGCCCTGGCGCAGCGGCCGGGCGATCCGGTGGCGGCCGTCGCGCCGCGCGTGCCCTTGCGCGACGTGGAAATCGCGATGATCCGACGGGCAGTCGCGGACGCGCACGGCAACGTGCTGCAGGCGGCCCGGGCACTGGGCATCAGCCGCGCCACGATCTATCGAAAGCTGGGGCGCAAGTAGCTGCGCGGCCCCGCGGCATTCAAGCCT
This sequence comes from Ramlibacter sp., assembly GCA_023701085.1. Lineage (GTDB taxonomy): Bacteria > Pseudomonadota > Gammaproteobacteria > Burkholderiales > Burkholderiaceae_C > Ramlibacter. Next base: position 1,677 of record JAMPXR010000149.1, read on the forward strand.
CGTAGCCGAAGCTGCGAATGATCGCGCGGGCCCGCTCCCCGCGCAGGAAGGCGGCCAGTGCGGCCGCCGCGGCCGAGTCCTTGCCGCGTGTCAGGACAACCGCGTCCTGCCGTATCGGCGCATGCAGGGCGGCGGGCACCACCCAGCCCGATCCCCTGCCAATGCGGCCGTCCACCGTCACCTGCGACAGCGCGACGAAGCCCAGCGGCGCATTGCCCGTGGCGACGAACTGGAAGGTCTGGCTGATGTTTTCTCCCAGCACGAAGCGAGGCCGCAGCCGCTCCAGCAGATTCAGCCGGGTCAGCGTTTCCACCGCCGCCGCGCCGTAGGGCGCCAGCGTGGGATTGGCCAGCGCGATGTGGCGGAAGTCCCCGCGCGCCAGAACCTCGCCCTTGTCGTCCACCAGGCCCGGCTGCGCGCTCCACAGCACGAGCCGGCCGGTCGCATACGTGTACCGGCTGCCCGCCACGGAAAGCCCTTCCTTCTCCAGCCGCGCCGCTGTCGCCTGGTCCGCCGCCAGCAGCAGCATGAAGGGCGCGCCGCTGCGGATCTGCGCGTAGAAGTTGCCGGTGGCGCCGAAGGCGAGCACGGCCTTGTGGCCGGTCTCCTTCTCGAAGTCGCGCGCGATGGCCTGCATGGGCGCCATGAAATTCGACGCGACGGCGACGGCCACCTCGCCGGCACGCGCGACGCTCGCCAGCGCGGCAAGGATCGCAAGAGTGAAGAACGCGAATCGACTCACTTCTTTGCGTTGGGAAAGAACAGCTGCTCGCCGCCCATCTTGTAGGCGGCGATGGCCGATTGGCCATCCGGTGACGTGACCCAGTCGACGAACTTCTGCGCGTTGGCCGCCTTCACGTGCGGATGCTTCGCGGGGTTCACCACCATGACGCCGTACTGATTGAACAGCCTCGTGTCTCCTTCCACCAGGATCACGAGGTCCCCGCGGTTCTTGAAACTGAGCCAGGTGCCGCGGTCGGCGAGCACATAGGCGCCGGCGGACGCGCCGATGTTCAAGGCCGGGCCCATGCCGCAGCCGCATTCCTTGTAGCCTGCGCCCTTGGCCGATGACAAAGCGGCCTGGCTCCAGTAGCGCAGCTCGGCCGCGTGCGTGCCGCTCTTGTCGCCGCGCGAAATGAACGGCGCGTTGGCGGCAGATATCTTCTTCAGCGCCTGCACGATGTCCTTGCCGCGCGTGACGGCCGGATCGCCCCTGGGCCCCACGAGAACGAAGTCGTTGTACATCACGGGGAAGCGCTTCACCCCGCCGCCCTCGGCGACGAACTTCTCCTCCGCGGCCTGGTCGTGCACGAACAGCACGTCCGCGTCGCCGCGCCGCGCCATGTCGATGGCCTGTCCCGTCCCGACCGCGACGACCTTGACGTCCAGGCCGCTCGCCTTCTTGAACTCGGGCAGCAGGTGGCCGAACAGGCCTGACTGCTCCGTGGACGTGGTGGAGGCCATGACGATGGACTGCGCGCCGGCGGCGGACACGCACAATGCAACGCCCGCGAACACGGACGCGCGCCAGGACGCGCCCCGGCCCCATCCTGAAAACGACGAAAACATCATGCGAGCTCTCCCTTGACGAACAGATCGGCCTCGCGCGAGGTTTCCACCAGCAGCGGGCTGTTGAAGAATTCCTGGACCGGCAGGTCCGCCAGCACCCGGCCCTGCTCCAGGTAGACGACGCGCGTGGCCAGCCGCTTGACCTGGCCGAGGTTGTGGCTGGCGAACACCAGCGTCATGCCGCTCTGCGCGAAATCGGCCATCAGAGCCTCGACCTCGCGCTTGGCGTGCGGATCGAGGCTGGAGGTGGGCTCGTCGAGGAACAACACATGCGGCTTCAGGCTCCAGGCGCGCGCCAGCGCGAGCCGCTGCTGCTGCCCGCCCGACAGCGCCTGCGCGTTGCGCAGCGCCGCGGCGCCCAAGCCGACGCAGCCCAGCGCGAGCCGGGCCTGCTCCTTCGCTTCTGTCCAGCGGGTGCCGTTGAGCCACAGGGCCAACGCGACGTTGTTCAGCGCGCTGGACCGCAGCATGTACGGCCGCTGGAACAGCATGGCCTGTCGCATCCCGCTGTCACGCAACACCGAACCCGCGGCGGGTTTCACCAGCCCGTGCAAGACCCGCAACAGGGTGCTCTTGCCGCTGCCGTTCGCCCCGATCAGCGCCAGCCGCTCGCCGGTTCCCACGCGCAGGTTGACGCCGGTGAGCGCCGCGACGGGGCCGAACCGGACCTCGACGGCCTTGAGCTGTATCAAGCCGCTCATGAGGGCGCGGTTTCCACCAGCAGGGGCCGGTTGCCCGCGCCCAGGCGCCAGCGTCTGACGAGCGAGATCAGCGCGTTGAGCGCCAGGACGACGCCCAGCAGCACGATGCCCAGCGCGAGGGCCAGCGGGAGGTCGCCCTTGCTGGTCTCCAGCGCGATGGCCGTGGTCATCACGCGGGTGAATCCATCGATGTTGCCACCCACGATCATGACGGCGCCCACCTCCGAAATGGCGCGGCCGAAGCAGGCGATCACCACCGTGAGCAGCGCGTACCGCTCATCCCAGGCCAGCAGCAGGCTGCGCAGCAGCTGCCCCGCGCCGAGCGAGCGCAGTTGCTCGCCATGAGCCTGGTCGGCGTCTTCCACCGACTGGCGGGTCAGCGCCGCCACCACCGGCAGCACCAGCACCACCTGCGCAAGCACCATCGCCTTGAACGAAAAGAGCCAGCCTAGAAATCCCAGGGGGCCCGAGCGTGACAGCAACAGATAGACGATGAGCCCGACCACGACCGAAGGCAGGGCGAGCAAGGTATTGAGCAGCGTCAGCAAGGCGCCGCGTCCGCGAAAGCGCGCCACGCCGAGCCAGGCCCCCAGCGGCAGGCCCAGAGCGCAGGCGAGTGCGCAAGCCACCCCGCTGACGGCCAATGATCGCCCGACGATGGCCAGCAGCATGGGGTCGAAACCCGCGATCAGTGCGAGCGCGGTGGCCGCACTGTCGGAAAACGTGTTCATTCGCGTCGCATGCTAACGCGCCTTGCCCGCTGTCCGCATGAGGAATAGCGAGCTATGAACACGCCTGCATAGCGGCGTTCGGCGGGACGATTCAGGCCCGGCTTGCGCGACATAATCGGCACGATGCGCAAGGTCGAACTGTCGTACTCGCTGGCGCCGCGCGGCGCCGGTGTGCTGCGCAATCCCCTCATGGACCTGCTGGCCGCGGTGCGCGAACAGGGCTCGATCTCCGCGGCCGCGAAAGCGCTGGGCCTGTCGTACCGGCACGTGTGGGGCGAGCTCAAGCGCTGGGAGACGGAACTCGGCCACTCGCTCATCGTCTGGGACAAGGGCCAGCCGGCGCGGCTGTCCGAGTTCGGCGACAAGCTGCTGTGGGCCGAGCGCCAGGCGCAGGCGCGGCTGGCGCCGCAGATCGAGTCGCTGCGCGCCGACCTGGAACGCGCGTTCGCGGTGGCCTTCGACGACGCCGCGCACGTGCTCATGCTGTTCGCCAGCCATGACGACGCGCTGGCCGCGCTGCGCGACCACGCGGCGTCGGGCGCCGGCCTGCACCTGGACATCCGGTTCTGCGGCAGCGTGGACGCGATCAGCGCGCTCAACGAGGGCCGCTGCGTGATGGCCGGGTTTCATGTGCCGCGCCTGGCGGGCCGCGGCGCGCTGGCCCGGCGCGTCTACCAGCCCCTGTTGCAGCCGGGCCGGCACAAGCTCATCGGCTTCGCCACGCGCAGCCAGGGGCTGATGGTGGCGCCCGGCAATCCGCGGTCCTTGTCGGGCCTGGCCGACGTGGCCGGCACGCGGGCCCGCTTCGTCAACCGCGCCCTGGGAACGGGCACGCGCGTCCTGCTCGACCAGTTGCTGGCGCAACTGGGGCTGGGCCCGAACGACCTGAACGGCTACGGCCACACGGAGCCGTCGCACGCGGCCGTGGCCCAGGCCGTCGCGTCGGGCGCCGCCGACGCCGGCCTCGGGATCGCGGCGGCCGCCCGCGCGTGCGGGCTGGACTTCGTGCCGCTGGTGCTGGAGGACTATTACCTCGTGGCCCTCAAGAGCGCGCTCGAGCAGCCGCCGGTGCAGGCGCTGCGCGCGGTGCTGCGGGGCGTCGCATGGCAGGAGCGCATGGCCGCGCTCCCCGGCTACGAGCCCCATCACTGCGGGGAGGTCCTGAGCCTGCGCGCGCAACTGCCCTGGTGGGACTTCGCCCGCAAGAAAAAATAGCGGGCCCTACAAGCTGCAGGTGCGGAACCCGACGAAAGCGTCGTCGCGTTCGGGCAATGCGAAGCCGCGGAACTTCGGATGCTTCATGCGCGAGCGCGCCGCGAACGACGCGCCGCGCTGCACCCGCGCGCGGCCGAAGAACGGCTGCGCCTCGAAATCGGTGTGCCGGCTCCAGGCATCCGCGGCGTACCCCGGCCAGGGCCGCAGCGTGCTCGCCGTCCACTCGCGCACATCGCCCCAGAGAAAGCCGCGCCGCGCCGCGGCGTGCGCCGCCATTTCCCACTCCACCTCGGTGGGCAGCCGGCGCCCCGCCCAGCGCGCGAACGCGTCGGCCTCCCACCAGCTCACGTGCATCACGCTCTGGCTGGCCGACATGCGCGCGGCCTTGCCGAAATGCGTCTGCATCACCGCGCCGCTGGCCGCGCCGATCTGTTCGACATAACGCGGTCCGCGCCGCCCTTCCTGCCGCGACTGGCGCTCCAGCCAATCCCAGCCGGGCGGCAGCCAGAACCCCGGGTTGTCGTACCCGCCGTCGTCGACGAACTCCAGGTACTGGCCCCAGTTGACCGGCTGCGCGTCGATCTCGAATTCCGGCACGTC
>JAMPXR010000150.1 GCA_023701085.1 Ramlibacter sp.
CATCGTGGTGCAATGCCAGGACAGCCGCAGCCAGCACAGCAACCGCGATGTCGCCTGGAAGCGCCTGCGCTCGCGCCTGTACGACCACGAGATGCGCAAGCGCATGGAGGAGCAGCAAAAGCTGGAGGACACCAAGACGGATGTCGGCTGGGGCCACCAGATCCGCAGCTACGTCCTGGACAACAGCCGCATCAAGGACTTGCGCACGGGCGTCGAGATCTCCAACACGCAGAAGGTGCTGGACGGCGACCTGGACCCCTTCATCGAAGCTTCGCTGAAACAGGGCGTATGAAGCCCCTGCGCCGATGAATTCAACTTTCCTGGAGAGCCTTTATGCGTGAAGGACAGAACAACGTGATCTATCGCGCCGACTACAAGGCCCCGCCCTTCTGGATCGACACCGTCGAGCTGTGCTTCGATCTCGACCCGGCCAAGACGCGCGTGCTCAACAAGATGAGGTTGCGCCGCAATCCGGACGCGGCGCCGCAGCCGCTGCGCCTGGACGGCGAGGAATTGAACCTCGCGCGGGTCCTGGTCAACGGCCAGGGCACGTCGTTCAAGCTGGAAGACAACCAGCTGGTGCTGGAAAACCTGCCCGAAGGCCACGAGCCGTTCGAGCTGGAAATCTTCACCACCTGCGCGCCCGCCAGGAACACCAAGCTCATGGGCCTGTACGTGAGCAACGACTCGTTCTTCACCCAGTGCGAGGCCGAGGGTTTCCGGCGCATCACCTATTTCCTGGACCGTCCCGACGTGATGGCCAGCTACACGGTGCTGCTGCGCGCAGACAAGCGCAAATACCCCGTGCTGCTGTGCAACGGCAACCTGGTGGACCAGGGCGACCTGGACGAAGGGCGTCACTACGCCAAGTGGGTCGATCCGTTCCGCAAGCCCAGCTACCTGTTCGCGCTGGTCGCCGGACAGCTGGTGGCGCGCGAACAGCGCATCGGCTCGCGCGCCGGCCGGGACCACCTGCTGCAGGTGTACGTGCGCCCGGGCGACCTGGACAAGACCGAGCACGCCATGAATTCGCTGATGGCCTCGGTGGCCTGGGACGAGGCGCGTTTCGGCCTGTCGCTCGACCTGGAGCGCTTCATGATCGTGGCCACCAGCGACTTCAACATGGGGGCGATGGAGAACAAGGGCCTGAACATCTTCAACACGAAGTACGTGCTGGCCAGCCAGGCCACCGCCACCGACACCGACTTCGGCAACATCGAAAGCGTGGTCGGCCACGAGTATTTCCACAACTGGACCGGCAACCGCGTCACCTGCCGCGACTGGTTCCAGCTGAGCCTGAAGGAAGGCCTCACGGTTTTTCGCGACCAGGAGTTCAGCCAGGACCTGGCCGGCTCGCCGTCGGCCCGCGCCGTCAAGCGCATCGAGGACGTGCGCGTGCTGCGCACCGCGCAGTTTCCCGAGGACGCCGGCCCGATGGCGCATCCGGTGCGGCCCGACCAGTACCTGGAGATCAACAACTTCTACACGGTCACGGTCTACGAAAAAGGCGCCGAGGTCGTGCGCATGATGCAGACCCTGGTGGGCCGCGAAGGTTTCGCCAAGGGCCTGGCGCTTTACTTCCAGCGCCACGACGGCCATGCCGTCACCTGCGACGATTTCGCGCAAGCCATCGCCGATGCCAACCCCGGCTCGCAACTGGCGCAGCTGCTGCCCCAGTTCAAGCGCTGGTACAGCCAGGCCGGAACGCCGCGCGTGCGCGCCGCGGGCGCCTACGACGCAGCATCCGGCAGCTATCGACTGACCTTGTCGCAGAGCTGCCCGGCCACGCCCGGCCAGGCCGAGAAGGAGCCCTTCGTCATCCCGATCAGCCTGGGCCTGGTCGCGCGCGACGGCCGCGAACTGGCCGCGCGCATGCATGTGCTCACGCAGGCGAGCGAGACCCTGGACTTCCCGGGGTTGCAGGCCGAACCGGTGCCGTCGCTGCTGCGCGGCTTCAGCGCCCCGGTGATCCTGGAGTTCGACTACAGCGAGGAGCAGCTGCTGACGCTGCTGGCGCACGATGGCGACCCCTTCAACCGCTGGGAAGCCGGGCAGCGGCTGTCGCTGGACCGGGCCCTGCGCTTCATCGCGCAGCCGCAGCTCACCGGGGGCGACCTCCGGCTCGACGACGCTTACCTGGATGCCATGCGCAGCGTGCTGCGGCATCCGCAGCTCGATGCCGCCTTCAAGGAACTGGTGCTCACATTGCCTTCCGAAACCTACATCGCCGAGCAGCTGCAGGTGGTCGACCCCCAACGCGTCCATGGGGTGCGCGAGGCGATGCGCGAGCAGATGGCGCAGGCGCTGTTCGACGACTGGGCCTGGGCCTACGACACCCACCGCGAGAATGGCGCCTACCGGCCCGATCCGGTCTCTTCGGGCCGCCGCGCCCTGGCCGGCCTGGCGCTGACGCACCTGTGCCTGGCGGCACGCCGCAGCCGCGATGCCGTCTGGCCGGGCAAGGCCTTCCAGCGCTTCAAGGACGCGGGCAACATGACGGACCGCTTCAACGCCCTGTCCGCCCTGGTCAGCGCCGGCCACGAGCTGGCCGCCCCGGCGCTGCAGCGCTTCCACGCGCTGTTCGGCAACGAGCCCCTGGTGCTGGACAAGTGGTTCGCGCTGCAGGCCGGCGCGAGCGACCGCGGCGGCAACGTGCTGCCGGCCGTCAAGCAGCTGATGAACCACCCGGACTTCCACATCCGCAACCCCAACCGCGCGCGCAGCCTGATCTTCAGCTATTGCAGCGCGAACCCCGGCGCCTTCCACCGCGCCGACGCGGCGGGCTATGTGTTCTGGTCGGATCGCGTGATCGAACTGGACGCGATCAACCCGCAGGTCGCGGCGCGGCTGGCGCGTGCCCTGGACCGGTGGACGAAGCTGGTCGAGCCGCTGCGCGGCGCCGCCCGCGAAGCGATCGCGCGCGTGGCGGCCCGGCCGGACCTGAGCAACGACGTGCGCGAAGTGGTGACGCGCGCCTTGAGCGACTGAGCGCCCCGCGGCGCCCGCAGATCAACCCTACCCAAAAAAGAGCAACATGGCCCGGAAGAAGAACGCTTTCTACGCGCAATCGGGCGGCGTCACCGCCGTCATCAACGCATCGGCTTGCGGCGTGATCGAAACCGCGCGCGCGCAATCGGACCGGATCGGCAAGGTCTACGCCGGCCGCAACGGCATCATCGGCGCGCTCACCGAGGACCTGATCGACACCGGCAGGGAATCGGACGCCACCATCGCCCTGCTGCGCTCCACGCCCGCCGGCGCTTTCGGCTCGGCCCGCTTCAAGCTCAAGTCGCTGGAGGCGAACAAGCGCGAATACGAGCGCCTGATCGAGGTGTTCAAGGCGCACAACATCGGCTACTTCTTCTACAACGGCGGCGGCGACTCGGCCGACACCTGCTACAAGGTCAGCCAGCTGTCGCAGGCGATGGGCTACCCGATCCAGGCCATCCACGTGCCCAAGACCGTGGACAACGACCTGCCGATCACCGACTGCTGCCCCGGCTTCGGGTCGGTGGCCAAGTACGTGGCCGTCTCCGCCCTGGAAGCGTCCTTCGACGTGCGTTCGATGGCCAAGACTTCGACCAAAGTGTTCGTGCTGGAAGTCATGGGCCGTCACGCAGGCTGGATCGCGGCGGCTGGCGGCCTGGTGCAAGACCATGGCATCCCGGTCGTGGTGCTGTTCCCCGAGATCGAGTTCGACGAGGCCAGGTTCCTGGCGAGGGTGGACGAACTGGTGAAGGCCCATGGCTACTGCACCGTCGTCGTGTCCGAGGGCTGCCACTACCCTGACGGCAGGTTCCTGGCCGAACAGGGCACGCGCGACGCCTTCGGCCATGCGCAGCTGGGCGGCGCGGCGCCCGTGGTGGCCGACATGATCAAGCGCGCGCACGGCCACAAGTTCCACTGGGCCGTCGCCGATTACCTGCAGCGCGCCGCGCGCCACATCGCCTCCAAGACCGACGTGAAGCAGGCCTACGAGCTTGGCAAGGCGGCCGTGCAGCTCGCGCTCAAGGGGCACAACGCCGTGATGCCCACCATAGAGCGCGTCAGCGACAGCCCCTACAAATACAAGATCGGCACAGCGCCGCTGTCCGAAGTGGCCAACGTGGAGAAATTCATGCCGCGCGACTTCATCACCGAAGACGGATTCGGCATCACCCCGGCCTGCAGGCGCTACCTGCTGCCCCTGATCCAGGGCGAGGACTATCCGAAGTACCAGGACGGGATGCCGGTTTACGCGACGCTGAAGAACGTGGCGGTGGCTAAAAAGCTGCCGGCGTTCGAGCTGAAATAGCCGGGCTCCGCCGTCGCCGGACGGCGGTCCAGCCCGACGTTATAATTGCCGGTTCCAGCCGGTGTAGCTCAGTCGGTAGAGCAGCTCATTCGTAATGAGAAGGTCGGGTGTTCGATTCATCTCTCCGGCACCAGTAAACAAAGGAAAGCCTGCTATCGAATCGGTAGCAGGCTTTTTTTGCGTGCGACGCGCCACTACGCCGCGTCGCCCTCGCCCGCCCCCAACTCGATTGAGTCGAATCCGGCGTGGTGCATGAATTCGCGCAGGATGACCAGCGCCGCCGCTTCCGTGGGGTCAAGCCGCAGCTCGCCGCTCCAGAAGCCGCGCTGCGCGGCGTCGGCGAGCTGGCCGAACAGCGCTTCGATGGCGTCCAGCGAAACGCTCTGCACGGCATCGGACCCCGCGGCGCGAAGCGCCACTTGGCGTGTCAGCGGGTCGTCCGCGCGCAGCACGGAGTCGGGCGGCAGCAAGCGCGCGAGCGGCATCACGGCGTCCTCGGTCACTTCGATCGCTTCCTCGAGATCGACCGGCCGGGGTGGATCGCGCCGGAACAGTCGCACGAGGTGTGAGGAGCCGATCGGCAGGGGCAGCTTTCGCCCTGCGTCGGCCGCGATGATGCCGACGTGGCCCGCGCCCGCACCCAGCTCGAGCTGCACGATGCCTCGGTTTGCCATGCTTGCCTCGGAATCCGATCAACCCTGGGCAGCGCCCACGTAGTCGAGCACGAGTTGCGCGGCGCGCGCGTCGATGCCATGCCCCAGGCCAGGCAGCAGATCGATCGTGACCTGCGCGCCCAACTCGCGCAGCTGCACCGCGGCCTGGCTGCTGTGCGCCGCCGGAACGACGCCGTCCTGGTCGCCGTGGATCAGGTGGAAGCGAACGCCGGGTGCGGCGCGGCGCACGGGCGTGGCGAAACGCCCGGCGATGGACACCACGCGGCGCGCCGGCGCCGCTTCGACCTGGGTCGATTCCAGCGACATGATGGCGCCCTGCGAGAAGCCGACCAGCGTGGTCGCGCCCGGGTCCGCACCGGCCTCTTTCTGCCAATCGCTGACGGCGGCGATGAACGCCGGCATCGCTTGCGCGATGCGCTCGGGGCGGTTGGCCTCGGTCACGCCCTGCACGGAGAACCACTGGCGCCCGCTGCCGAACCCGGAGGGAAACGGCGCCTCGACGCTCACCACCATGGCGCGGGGGCGGGCCGCGGCGAGGAGCCGCGCCAGCGGAACCAGATCCGCGGCCGAGGCGCCCACCCCGTGGAACAGCAGCACCAGCATGGCCGGCGCGGCCGGCCTGGCGACGACGATGGAATTCGAAGGCGTCACGCGGTTACTCCTTCCAGCTGCGGCATCGAACTTGCGAAAACATACGATTCCATGGCGAGCACGCCGTGCTCGATGCCCCCGTCGAGCACCGTCACGGGCAGCGGCTCGCGCGCCGCGCCCAGCGCCACCAGCAGGGGCAGGAAATGCTCGTCGGTCGGGTGGGCACGGGCTGCATGCGGCGCATTGTCCAGCGCGCCCGCAAGCCGTGCAACATCACCGGCGCGCACCGCCGCGCGAATCCAGTGGGCGAACTCGCGCGCATAGGCCGCTTCCTGGCTGGCGCCTTGCCGGAATTCATACAGGTTGTGGGTGAGGCTGCCCGAGCCCAACAGCAGCACGCCCTCCTGCGCCAGCGGCGACAGCGCCCGACCGAGCCGCAGCGCCGACGCCGCATCGAGGTCGTGCGGCATCGAGACCTGCAGCACCGGAACGTCCGCGCGCGGCAGCAGGTGCAGCAGCGGCACCCAGGCGCCGTGGTCGATTCCTCGGCCTGCGTCGAGCGATGCATTCCATCCGCCGCCCTGCAGCAGGTCGGCGACGCGCCGCGCCAGCGCGGGATCGCCCGGCGCCGGGTACTCGATGTCGTACAGCGCGGGATCGAAGCCGCCGAAGTCGTGGATGGTGCGCGGCTGCGCCGTGGCCGTCACCGACAGGCCGCGGCTCATCCAGTGCGGCGAAACCACCACGACCGCGCGCGGCTTCGCGAGGATGCCGCCCAGCGCGGCCAGCTGCGCGCCGGCCCGCCCGGGCTCCAGCGCGAAGGTCGGCGCGCCGTGGGAAACGAACAATGTGGGCATGCTGTGCATGGTGCTCTTTCCTTGTGCCAGACGGCATTCGAAGTGCGTGCGCCGGCCGAGTCCG
>JAMPXR010000151.1 GCA_023701085.1 Ramlibacter sp.
ACGTCAAACGCCGCGTCGCGCCCTACCTCGACCTGCAGCTGGTCGCCTTTCCGCAGGACGGCGCGCTGCGCTCGCCGCAGGGCGTCGAGAACCTGAAGCGCGCGCTGGACCTGGGCGTGGACATCGTCGGCGGCATTCCGCATTTCGAGCGCAGCATGGCCGAAGGCGCCGCCAGCGTGAAGCTGCTGTGCGAGATCGCGGCCGCGCGCGGCAAGCCCGTGGACATGCACTGCGACGAAACCGACGACCCGATGTCGCGCCACATCGAAACCCTGGCCTTCGAGGCCCAGCGCCTGGGCCTGCAGGGCCGCGTGACCGGATCGCACTGCACGTCCATGCACGGCATGGACAACGACTACGCGGCCAAGCTGCTGTCGCTGATCGCGGACAGCGGCGTCGGCATCGTGGCCAATCCGCTGATCAACATCACGCTGCAGGGCCGGCGCGACGGCTACCCCCGGCGCCGCGGCATGACCCGGGTGCCCGAGCTGATGGCGGCGGGTGTGACTGTCGCGTTCGGCCACGACTGCGTCATGGACCCCTGGTACGCGCTGGGCTGCGCCGACATGCTGGACGTGGCGCACATGGGCCTGCACGTGGCGCAGATGACGAGCCAGCAAGGCATGCGCGCCTGCTTCGATGCCGTGACCGCGAACGCGGCCAGGCTGATGCGGCTGGAACGCTATGGCCTGGCAGCGGGCTGCGACGCGAGCTTCGTGCTGCTGCAGGCGCGTGGCGTGACCGAGGCCCTCCGGCTGCGCGCCCACCGGCTCAAGGTCTGGCGAAAAGGCAGGCTGCTGGCCCAGACGCCCGAGACCGCGCCGCGGTTGAGCCTCGATGGCCGGCCAGGCACGACGGACTACGGTCTCCATCGCTGAATCGAAGTCTCCCAAGACCGTCCCGCGCCCCACGCCGTCCGCGACCGCTGCGCGATACCTGCTCGAGCGTGGCCTGTTCTGTCACCGTTTAGCGAAGACTTCACACGCATGAGCACCTGAGTTGCCTGCCTGGCTGTTACTGTGGCGACGGCTCCGCGAAGAGCCCTCACGAGGACGCACGATGAAGTCAGCCCCGGTTCTGGTGACCCTTGTTTTCGCGTTGGCGTTCGGCAGCGCCCCCGCGCAGCAGAAAGAGCAGCAAGGGGCGGCTCGGGACAAGGCCACGCAGGACAAGACCGCCAGGGAAAGAGCGACCGGCCGGAAGGCGACGGCGCCAAAGGCCCGGCTGTCTCCCCCGGAGTTCGCCGAAGCCAGACTGGCCTATTGCAAGGGCCACGAAGCCCTGGGGGCGCTCGGGTTCCTGCGCCATGGACAGGGCCGCGACGTGGACGCGCTGCCACTGGTCATCCAGCGCGATTTCCGTGACATGAGGGGAGCGGACCTGCGGATGCGGATCTGGAGTCTCAACTACGGCATGAACGTGGCGGCCTCGGAACAGGAGGCCCAGCGAGGCGCATTCAGGCATTGCATGGACGGTTTCGCTCCCATCCTGGAGCAGATGCGATACGGCCCCTTGCGCTAGGGCCGATGGCGGCAACGAGTCGATCCGGCTCTATTTCATGGAAGAAACATAGGCGACCACGGCGGCGATGTCGCTGTCGGTCAAGGGCTTGACCTGGGCGACCATCTCGCGGTCGAGCCTGGCGCCGGTGCCGTCCCGGTAGCCCTTGAGCGACTGGGTCAGGTAGACCGTCTGCTGCCCGGCGATGCGCGAGTATTCGCGGGTGCCCCTGCCGTCGCGCTCGTGGCACTCCGCGCACCGCTTGGCGTAGAGTTCCCCGCCGCTTCTGGCCAGTGCGGGGTTCGCGGCGGGTTTGACGGCGACGGCCTGGTTCGCGTAGAACACCACCATGCCCACCTTCTCGTCGGGGCTCATGATGTTCACCAGACGCTTCTTGAATTCATTGCTCTTGCGCTGCGTGGTACTGAACTCGCGCAATTGGGCCAGCAGGTAATAGGCGTTCTGCCCGGCCAGGTTGGGCACGTCGGGCTTGGCGCTGTTGCCGCCTTCGCCGTGGCAGTTTTCGCAGAACCCTGCAACTTTTTTTCCGATCCTGAACATCGCCTCCATCCGCGCGGGGCTGGCTTCCACGTCCTTCAGACGCGCGTTCAGGTCGACCGGTGGCGCCGCGGCCGTTTGCCCGAAAACCGGCAGGGCCACAAGCATCGCGGCCGCCGCGGTGCCCATTGCGACGCGCATGCGCCTTGTCATTCGTCTCTCCTCTTGATACCCCGATGCTACGTCAGCCGCGCGCGCTTTGGTTCGCGCGCGGCCGACGTTGTCGCGCCGATGATGCACTTTGGGCAACTCGCCGCCGCGTCTTTCCATTGCGCCGCGCCCGTCAGCCCGAAACGGACCGCTTGCCCTCCAGGAGCTTCACCAGCGCCCACAACACCCTGTTGGCCGGAGTCGGAATCCCCAGTGCCTCGCCGCGCCGGACGATCAGCCCATTGAGATAGTCGATTTCGGTGGGTTTGCCGCGCGCCAGGTCCTGCGCCGTCGATGAATACTGGCCCGGCATGGTCTCCACGATCCCGTCCACGGCAGCGTGCACATCGCCGGGAAGCTGCACGCCCTCGGCTTGGGCAACGGCAAGGCATTCGTCCACCACGTCGCGCATCACGGCTCTCACGCCCATGCCTGCCACCGCCTGGCCGTACGGACGCTGAGAGATGGCGGAAACCGCGTTGTAGGCGCAGTTGATCACGAGCTTGGTCCACAGCGCGCCGCGGACATTGCGCGAGACCTCCGTAGGTACGCCGGCTTCGCTCAAGAGCTTCGCGGCCTCGTCACTGCCTGCGGACGGCTCGATCACCAGCTCGCCGCGGCCGTGGTGCTTCACGTGGCCCGGGCCGGCCATTTCGGTGGCCACGTACACGACTGCGGCCGCTACCTGGTGCGGCGGCAGCACGGCACGCAAGCGGTCGGCGTTGTCCACGCCGTTTTGCAGGGTCAGCACCAGCGCGTCGGGCGCCAGGTGCGGCCGCATCCGGGCGCCGGCCGCTTCGGTGTCGGGGGACTTCACGCACAAGAGAACGAGGCGCGCGCCCTGCACGGCACCGGGTTGCGCACTGGCGCCCAGGCGGACCTGCTCGTCGAAGGTCCGGGTTTCCATGCGCAGGCCGTCGCGCTGGATGGCTTGCACGTGCTGGGGCCGGGCGATCAGCACGACCTCGTGGCCCGCGCGCGCGAGCATGCCGCCGAAGTAGCAGCCGACGGCGCCAGCGCCCATGACGGCGACTTTGGGGGCAGAGGTCATGCCGGCATTCTAGAAAGAATGCAAGGAGGTCGCCGGTCACGCCCCGCAACGAGGTCCCTGCCGGAACCGAGAGACAATGCCGCCATGAAAAAGTATTGGCTGATGAAATCCGAGCCGGACGAGGTGTCGGTTGACGATGCGCTCGCTGCCCCGGATGCGACCGTGCCATGGACCGGCGTTCGCAACTACCAGGCCCGCAATTTCATGCGCGACCAGATGCGCATGGACGACGGCGTTCTGTTCTATCACTCCAGCTGCGCCGAGCCGGGCATCGTCGGCATTGGGCGTGTGGCGTCCACGCCCTATCCGGATCCGACGCAGTTCGACAAGAAATCACCCTACCACGATCCGGCTTCCAAGCCCGAACAGCCGCGCTGGATGCTGGTGGACGTGCAGGTGCTGCGCAAGATTCCGAATCTCACGCTCACCCAGATGCGTGCCAGGCCCGAACTGGCCGACATGCTGGTCCTCAAGAGGGGCAATCGCCTGTCGATCACGCCGGTGGAGCCCAAACACTGGAGGGCGATCGTCGGAAATCCCTGAGTGCGCAGCGGCCGCCGCCGGCGCGCGTGGAGCCCGCGACGAGAGCTCAAGCGCGGTCGAGCTCGTCCCGCCCGGCGGCGACGGAAATCGGGAACCTGGCGCGGATCCGCGTCCCGCGCCCCGCGCCGGCGTCGATTTCGAAGCTGCCGCCGACCAGCCCTGCGCGTTCTTCCATCGACATCAGGCCGAAGTGCTTCCTGCGCTCCTCGGCCGAGCGGTAGTGCTCGACATCGAAACCCGCGCCGTTGTCGGACACGATCAGCTCCAGGATTTCGCCCGCCATCCTCAGCTGCACCTTGACGTCGCTGGCGCCCGCGTGTCGCGCCGCATTGGAAAGAGCCTCCTGGGCGATCCGAAAGCAGGCGGTCCGGATGCCGGCCGGTATCTCGTGCGGCACCTCGCCGCACTCGAGAACTGTCTTCCATCCGGCCGCCTTGGCCTGCTGCTCGAGCGTCCATTCCAGGGCGTCGGCCACGTCCAGGTCGTCGAGCATCGTCGGCCGAAGGTTCTGCACGACGGCGCGGATGTGGGCGATCGCGGCGTCCACCACCGCGACGCAATCCGGCATGCGAGCCGCCGCCCCGTCCGCACCGCGCAGCATCTGCATCAGGTCCATGCGGATCACCGTCAGTGACTGCCCTGTCCCGTCGAGCTCCCGCGCGATGTCGCGGCGCTCCTGCTCCTGCGCGGAAATGAGCTGCGACGACAGATCCCGCAGCCGCAGCTTGGCGTCGAGCAACTCCGCATTCGAGTTGCTCAATTCGGCGGTACGTTCCTGCACCAGCGCCTCCAGGGAGCGGTTCAGCCGTTGCAGTTTCTCTTCGGCGCGCATGCGCTCCTGCATTTCGCCGCGCAGCGCGTCCGCCGAGCGCCGGTGCTCGGTGAGGTCGCGCACGATCATGGAAAATCCGCGCGATTCCCCGCGCGAATCGCGCAGCGGCGTCATCACGATGCTGGCCCAGAACGCCGAGCCGTCGCGACGCGCCAGCCAGCCTTCTTCGGAGAACCGCCCTTGCGAGGCGGCGGCCTGCAATGTGCGTCCCGGCTTTTGCTGCTGGACGTCCTCCGTGAGGTAGAAACTGGCGAAATCGCGGCCCAGGATGTCTTCGGCGCGATAGCCGCTGATCCGCTCCGCCCCCATGTTCCAGGTGGCCACCCGGCCTTCGAGATCGAGCATCACGATGGCGTAGTCGAGAACGCTGCTGGTCATGAGATGGAAGCGGTGCTCGCTGGCGAGCAGCGCCTCGCGGGCCGTACGGTGGCGCCGGACCAGCAGGTAAAGCACGCCCAGCCCCACCACCAGCAGGACCACGAGCGATGCCATCGCGGCCCAGAACCACCGCAGCCGCCGCTCATGGTCGGCAAGCCGCTCGCGCAGGAGCTGCTCCTCCTGCGTTTCCAGGCCTTCGAGCAGAACACGAAGGTGGGCCATCTGCTCGTCCGGCAACCTCGTGTCGACGATGGCCTTGGCGGCATCGAAACCGCCCGCGCGACGCGCCTCGACCAGTTGGGACGCCGAGTCCAGCCGCGCGACCAGGATGCGCTCCAGCTCCGCCAGGCGCTGCCGCTGCGCGGCGCTGTCCGCGAGCAACGCCCGCAAGCGGGCGGTCTCCGCGGCGATGGCGGCGCGACCGCTGCGGTATGGCTCCAGGTCTTCCTCCCGCCCGCTGATCGTGTAGCCGCGGTGACCGTTCTGGATGTCGACCACGGCCGCCCGTGTTCGCGCGATCGTGGTGAGAACTTCGTGCGTATGGCTGACCCACGCCGCCGCGCGGTTTTGCTCCAGCGATACCCAGTAGCCCGCGAACACGAGCGCGACCGCCACACAGGCGGCCGCTACGAAACCGGACAACGTAAGGTCGCCACGGCCGGGATGGGAAATCTCGGCGTTCACGAGAAGATGGGGGAAAGGGGAGGCAACAGGCTCCTGAAAATTTTAGCGAGGCTGTGCGGCCCGTACAGCAAACCGGACTCGGCGGCAGCTGATTAATGTCAAAGCACAATGAAAAGCCGCCCGGAGGCGGCTTTCTGAGAGGGTGCGCGCAGCTCGCGAATCAGGAGTCCGTGGAAATCTCTTCGGGCTCCGGCTTGGCCCTGCCCTCTTTCTTGGGCAGCGGCTGCACGTCCAGCATCACCTCGGCGGTTTCCACGCCCTTGTCGTCGGACTTGAGATCGACGTCCACCGTCAGGCGGCCGCCCTCGGTCAGGCGCCCGAACAGCAGTTCGTCGGCCAGCGCGCGGCGTATCGTGTCCTGAATCAGGCGCTGCATCGGGCGCGCGCCCATCAGCGGATCGAAGCCCTTCTTGGCCAGATGCTTGCGCAGCTTGTCGGTGAAGGTGACCTCCACCTTCTTTTCGGCCAGTTGCTGCTCCAGCACCAGCAGGAACTTGTCGACCACGCGCAGGATGACCTGCTCGTCCAGCGCCTTGAAGCTGACCATCGCGTCCAGGCGGTTGCGGAACTCCGGCGTGAACAGCCGCTTGATGTCGGCCATCTCGTCGCCCGCTTCGCGCGCATTGGTGAATCCGATCACCGACTTGTTCAGCGACTCCGCGCCCGCGTTGGTCGTCATGATGATGATGACGTTGCGGAAATCGGCCTTGCGCCCGTTGTTGTCCGTCAGCGTGCCATGGTCCATGACCTGCAGCAGCACGTTGAAGATGTCCGGGTGCGCC
>JAMPXR010000152.1 GCA_023701085.1 Ramlibacter sp.
AACTCGTTGGGGCCGTGGGCGTTGCTCTTGGGACCCAGCACGCCGCACACCATCATCTGCGCGCTCGGGAAGCCCGCGCTCAGCATGTTCATCAGCGGAATGGTGCCGCCCTGGCCGATGTAGCCGCAAGGCGCGCCGAAATGCGCCTGCGACGCTTCGTTCAGGGCCTGCTCGAACCACGCGGCGGCGTCCGGCGCGTTCCAGCCGGTGGCGAAGCTGCCGGCCTCGAAGGTGACCCGGGCCCGGTACGGCGCGTTGTCCTCCAGCAGCGACTTGAGCTCCCGCACCGCGGCGCCGGCGTCCACCGGCGGCGGCAGGCGCAGCGACAACTTGAACGCGCTGTACGGCCGCAGCACGTTGCCCGCGTCCTGCAGCGAAGGAAACCCGTCGGCGCCGGTGACCGACAGCGTGGGGGCCCAGGTGCGGCTGACCAGCGCCTGCAGCGGGTCGGTGCTGGTGGGCAGCGTCACACCGGCGGCGCCGCCGCAGTCGTAATGCGCCCAGGGAAAGCGCTTGTACACCTCCTCGCCCAGGATCGCCGCGGTCGCGCGGGCCTGCGCCAGCCGCTGCGGCGGCAGTTCGCAATGGAAGCTGGCGGGCAGCAGCCTGCCGCTGCGGCTGTCTTCCAGCCGGTCCAGCACCTGCCGCATGATGCGAAAGCTCGAAGGCACCAGGCCCGACGCGTCGCCGGAATGCACGCCTTCGGTCAGCACCTCGACCTTCAGCGTGCCGCTGGCCATGCCGCGCAGCGAGGTCGTCAGCCACAGCTGGTCGTAGTTGCCGGCGCCCGAATCCAGGCAGATCACCAGTCCCACCTCGCCCAGCCGCGGCCGCAGCGCCTCGATATAGGGCGGCAGGTCGTAGGAGCCCGATTCCTCGCAGGTCTCGATCAGGCCGACGATGCGCGGATGGCCCACCCGCTGGCGCTGCAAGGCCTGCACCGCGGCAATCGCGGCGTAGACCGCGTAACCGTCATCGGCGCCGCCCCGGCCGTAGAGCTTGCCGTCCTCGTATTTGGGCGTCCAGGGACCCAGGTCGCTGCGCCAGCCGGTGAACTCCGGCTGCTTGTCCAGGTGGCCATACACCAGCGCCGTCTCGCCGCGGCCCGGCCGCGTCGCCGCGATTTCGAAGAACAGCACCGGCGTGCGGCCGGGCAGGCGCACGATCTCGAGCGACAGGCCTTCGACCTGCTGCGCCTGCACCCACGCCGCGGCGTTGCCCACCACGGCGTCGATATGGCCGTGCGCGGCCCAGTCCTTGTCGAAACCCGGCGACTTCGCCGGGATCGCGATGTACTCGGTCAGCTGGCCCACGATGTCGCGGTCCCACTGCTGGCTGATCTGGGACAAGGCGGCTTGCGGGTCGAGCACGCCGGCGGGAATTTCACGGTGCAAGGGAGCGTTCATGACAGGGCAGCGTTGACGGGGAAAAGCGCCACTGTAGCGCCTCTGGCGGCGTTGCGCGTAGAGTGCGTGCATCGGGCCAGCGCGCCCCGGGGAGCCAAAGATGAGCACAGTGGCGCGCGATACCGCGCATGCCGATGACAGGCGGCCGGTCTACACCGAGGGCGACGAACGCCGCCGCATCCGTGTCGGCGTGGGCGGCTGGACCTACGGGCCGTGGCGCGACAACTTCTTTCCGGCCGGCCTGCCTCACAACCAGGAGCTGGCCTATGCGAGCCGCCGCCTGACCGCCATCGAGGTGAACGGCACCTACTACAGCACCTTCAAGCCGTCCACCTTCGCGAAATGGCGCGACGAGACACCGGACGGATTCGTGTTCTCGCTCAAGGCGAACCGCTTCGCCACCCACCGCAAGCTGCTGGCCACGGCGGGCGAGTCGATCGAGCGCTTCGTCGGCAGCGGGATCGCGGCGCTGGGCGACAAGCTCGGGCCGCTGGTGTGGCAGTTCATGCCGACCACGCCGTTCCAGGCGCAGGACTTCGAAGCGTTTCTGGCGCTGTTGCCGCGCAGCGTGGAAGGCCGCACGCTGCGCCACGTGCTGGACGTGCGGCACGAGAGTTTCCGCTCCCCCGATTATCTGCCGCTGGCGCGCCGCTATGGCTGCGCGACGGTGCACGCGGATTCGGACAAGTTCCCGTCGATTGCCGATGACCAGGGCGAGCTGGCCTACATCCGGCTGATGCGCAGCGCGGCCGCGTGCGAAACCGGCTACCCGGCCGCAGCGCTGGGCCAGTGGGCGGCCGGCGCGCGCGCCTGGGCCGGCCGCGGGCCCGCGCGCGAGGTCTTCATCTTCCTCATCAACGGCGCCAAGGAGCGCGCGCCGGCCGCCGCGCTCTCGCTCATCCGGCAGCTGGCCTGAGCGCGCGGGCGAACGCACGGCCGAGCGCTATCAAAACCATAGCGCAAGGTAGGAACGGGATGACATCGCGTTTCGCTCCCGGCGGTCAGGCGGGACCGCGGCCGTCGTGTCCAATGGAATCCGGTCACGAACAACGGCAAGGGAGACAAGCGATGGCCTATGTGTTCGACAGCGTACCCGCGGATCGCGGCGTGATCGATCTGGCCGACCCGCGCGAGGTCCATTGGTGGTGCAAGCAGTTCGGCTGCAGCGAAGAGCAGCTGCGCGACGCGGTCGGGCAGGTGGGCACAACGGCGGCGAACGTCGAGCAGCTGCTCGACGGCCACGACATTCTCTCGATCTGATCCCGCGCCCAGGCCGGGCCGCGCGGCGGCAGACCCTGGCATCCTCTCATTCCAGCCACGCCAGCGCGCCCTGGCCCGCCTCGTTCAGGCGCGCCACCAGCGCCGCTACTTCGGCCTCGCTCGCGGTGAATTCGAAGCGCACCGTGCTGTCGTGCGTCACCGGCCCGAGCACCGCGCCGGCCAGTTGCAGCTCGCGCCGCACCAGCCCTTCCAGCGCGTAGGGCGCACTGCAACGCAGGCTCAGCATCTTGCGCAGCGGAACCTTGCTGGCCGCCAGCAGCGCCTGCGCCACCGCGTCGGTGTAGGCGCGCACCAGGCCGCCCGCGCCCAGCTTGACGCCGCCGAAGTAGCGCACGACGGTGGCCAGCACGCCCTCCAGGTCCTGGCGGCGCAGCACTTCCAGCATGGGGCGGCCGGCCGTTCCAGCGGGTTCCCCGTCGTCATTCGCGGCTGACTGCCCGCCGGCCAGCAAGGCCCAGCACACATGGGTGGCGCCGGGATGCCCGGCGCGCAGGTGCGCCACCACCGCCAGCGCGGCCGCGCGGTCCGGCACGGCCTGCACGCAGCCGATGAAACGGCTCTTGCGGATGACGATGTCGCTGTGGACGGCTTGCGCGAGGGTGAGGGCCACCGCGCTATTGTCCTCAACGCCAGGGTTCGATCCAGCCCAGCCCCGCCGACGTGCCGCCGGGCCGGGCGCCGCGCGCGGGGCGGTATTCGCAGCCGACCCAGCCCAACCAGCCGCATTGCGCCGCCACTTCGTCGATCACGCCGAACAGGTAGGCGTAGTTCATCTCGCCGACGTCGGGCTCATGCCGCTCGGGCACACCGGCGATCTGGAAGTGGCCGACGCGGCCGGTGGGCAGGTAGCGGCGGATCTTGGTGGCCACGTCGCCCTCGACCACCTGGCAGTGGTACAGGTCCATCTGCACCTTGAGGTTGGGCGCGCCGATCTCGGCGAGCAGTTCGTGCGCCTGGTCCTGGCGATTCAGGAAGAAGCCCGGAATGTCGCGCGTGTTGATCGGCTCGATCAGCAGATCGACGCCCTCGCGCGCCGCTTCGGCGGCGGCCCAGCGCAGCCTGGCGGCGTAAGTGGCCCGCAGGTCTTCGGGCCGCGCGCCAGCCGGCAGCAGCCCGGCCATCACATGGACGCGCGGGCAGTCCAGCACGCGCGCATAGTCCAGCGCCTGGGCGATGCCGGCGCGGAAGTCCGCTTCGCGTCCCGGCAGGCAGGCCAGCCCGCGCTCACCCTGGTCCCAGACGCCCGGCGGCGCGTTGAACAGCACCTGCTGCAGTCCGTTGCCCTTCAACCGGGCGGCCAGCTCGCGCGCCTCGTAGGCATAGGGAAACAGGTACTCGACGCCCTGGAAGCCGTCGCGCGCGGCGGCTTCGAAGCGCTGCAGGAAATCGAGCTCGGGATAGAGCATGGACAGGTTGGCGGCAAAGCGGGGCATGGCCTTTCCTTGGTTACCAGCGCGCGCCGAAGGCGCGGCGCAGCTCGTCGATCTGCGCCTCGGTCAGCGGCTCGCATGCGCCCGCCGCCGACAAGGCCAGCCGGGCGGTTTCCTCGAGTTCCTCCAGCACGGCCATCGTCGCGCCGGGGGTGTCGTGCCACACGTTGGGGCCCAGGCGCTGCAGCATCACGGCGCGGATCGGGCGCCCGCTGGCGCCATAGTGCGCGATCAGCTGCGCGACCTCCTCGGCGGTCGCGGCCGCGCCGGGACGCCGGTACCCGATCAGGGGCACGCGGCCGACCTTCATCACGAAGTAGGGCGTGAGGGCGGCCAGCAGTTCGGGTTGACCGCATTTCAGGCTGAGCGCGACGCAGTGGCTGCTGTGACTGTGGATCACGCAAGCGGTCCCGGGATCGAAGCGCGTGGCGGCGCCATAGATCGCGGTGTGCAGCGCGAGGGTCTTGCTGGCCGGCGCGCCGGACAGCTGGCGCCCCTGCGCGTCCAGCCGCGCCAGCGTCGCCGGGTCGAGAAAGCCCAGGCAGGCGTCGGTCGGCGTGATCAGGTAGCCGTCCTCCAGCCGCACGCTGATGTTGCCCGCCGTCGCGTGGACATAGCCGCGCTGGAACAGGCTGGCGCCGACGCGGCAGATCTCCTCGCGCGCGTGCGCCTCGTGCGACAGGGCGGTTTTCATGCGAGCATTCTGAACGCCTTGGCGAAGAAATCCTCGGCACCGAAATTGCCGGACTTCAGCGCCAGGTGCAGGCCGTGCCCGCCGCCGCTCGTGGCGTAGCACCAGGGCACGCCGGGGTCGATCTGGGGGCCGATCTGCATCTGGGTGACGCCCAGCGCCTGCACGCAAGCGCCGGAGGTCTCCCCGCCGGCCAGCGCCAGTTGCCGCACGCCCAGTGCCACCAGGCCGCGCGCGATCTTCGCGAGGGTGCGCTCGACCAGCGCGCCGGCTTCGTCCACGCCCAGGCGTTCCTGCACATCCTTCACCGCCTGCGGCTGGGCGGTCGAATAGACCAGCACCGGGCCTTGCGCGAGCAGCGGCGCGGCCCAGGCCAGCGCCTGCGCTGGGACGTCTTCGCCCGCCGCGACGCGCAAAGGATCGACCACGAAGCCGGGACGCCCCGCGGCGATGAAGGCCCGCACCTGCCGGTGGGTGGCGACCGAGCAGCTGCCCGAGAGCACCGCCTGCGCGCCGCCGGCCGGCGGCAGCTGCGCGGCCCCGGGCGAAGCCTGGATGCCGAAGTTGCGCGGCAGGCCGATCGCCACGCCCGAGCCGGCCGTGACCAGCGCCATGTCCTTGAGCGCGGGGCCCAGCCGCAGCAGGTCGTCGTTGCCGATCGCATCGACCACGGCGATGGCGCAGCCGCTGCTGCGCAGTTCGGCGATGCGCGCGGCGATCGCCTGCGCGCCCGCCGCCACGGCGCGGTAGTCGATCAGTCCGACCTTGCGGCGGCACTGCGCCTGCAACACCCGCACCAGGTTGGCGTCGGTCATGGGCGTCAGCGGATGGTCCCGCATGCCCGACTCGTGCAGCGGCACGTCGCCGACGAACAGATAGCCCTTGAACACGGTGCGCTGGTTGTCCGGGAACGCGGGCGTCGCGATGGTGAAGCCGGTGCCCAGCGCGTCCATCAGCGCCTCGGTCACCGGCCCGATGTTGCCTTGCGCCGTGCTGTCGAAGGTCGAGCAGTACTTGAAATAGATCTGCCGCGCGCCCTGTGAACGCAGCCAGCGCAGCGCGTCCAGCGACTGCCGCACGGCGTCGGCCGCCGCAATGGTGCGCGACTTGAGCGCCACCACGACCGCGTCGGCCGCGCGGTCCAGCGGCCCGGCCGGCACGCCTATGGTCTGCACCACGCGCATGCCGCCGCGCACCAGGTTGTTGGCGAGGTCGGTCGCGCCGGTGAAGTCGTCGGCAATGCAGCCGAGCAGAAGTTCCTTGGTCGTGCCCGTCATGGCGGCGTCAGCGCAGCGGCAGTTTCACGGCACCGGGGTTTTCGCGCGCGTAATCGCGCACCACCGAGACGAAATCCGTGTCGGCCTGCAGGCCCAGCGCGTGCGCGCGCGCGGACGCGACGTTACCGGGCCAAGTCCTGACGATGCGCAGGATGGCTGCATCGGGGGTCCAGTCCAGCAAGCGCGTCGCCGCTTCGCCCGCCACGCTATCCAGCGCCGCCGCCATCGCGCCGACGGTGGTGCGCAGCGAGGGCAGGTTCATCGCCGTGAGCGGCCCCCACTGCGCGTCGCTCGCCTCGGCGGCGCGGATCACGCCTTCGATGGTGCGTGCCGGCGAGGACAGCGCCACCGCCGTGTC
>JAMPXR010000153.1 GCA_023701085.1 Ramlibacter sp.
GATCAAGATGCTGGCGGCCGAGGGTCTGGTCGAGTTGTTGCCCAATCGGGGCGCCATCGCCCTGTGCCTGAACGAGACCGACGTGCGCCACACCTTCGAGGTGATGGCGGGCCTGGAGGCGCTCTCCGGCGAGTTGGCGGCCCAGCGCATCACCGACGAGGAACTGGCCGAGATCAAGGCCATGCAGTTCGAGATGATGGCCGCGTACACGCGGCGCGACCTCTCCAACTACTACCGCATCAACTCGCTGATCCACGCGGCGATCAACGCGGCGGCCAAGAACCCGGTGCTGACCGCCACCTACAAGCAGCTCAATGCCCGGCTGCAGGCGCTGCGCTTTCGCTCGAATCAGGACGCCGACAAGTGGGAGCGCGCCGTGCGGGAGCACGAGAAGATGATCGCTGCGCTGGCCGCGCGCGATCCCGTCGCGATGCGCGAGCTGCTGCTCAACCATCTGCACAACAAGCGCGACGTGGTGCTCGAGCAGTCGCACCGCGAAGGAAATCCCCACGCCCGCGGGGTGGCGCGATGAACGCGCCACTGCCGCTGAAGGCCGCGCGGCAGGCTGCCGGTGGCGCCGGCAGCGCAAGCGCGGGCGCCGGCAACGAAGTGGCCGCCCTGCTGGCGCGACGGCTGGCCGCCGAAACGCAAGGGGAAGTGCTGTTCTCCGCGGGCGACCGCGGGCGCTATGCCACGGACGCGTCGATCTACCAGGTGATGCCCGTGGGCGTGTTCGTGCCGCGCACCAGCGACGACGTGAAGCTGGCCCTGGACATCTGCCGTGACCTGAAGGTCCCCATCGTGCCGCGCGGCGCCGGCACCAGCCAGTGCGGCCAGACGGTGGGTGCCGGGCTGGTGATCGACCATTCCAAGCACTTGCGCAGCATCCTGGCCTTCGACGCGGCGAGCCGCACCGCGGAGGTGGAGCCGGGCATGGTGCTGGACCACCTGAACCTCGCGCTGAAGAAACTCGGCCTGTGGTTCCCGGTGGACGTGTCCACCGGCGCGCAGGCCACGCTGGGCGGCATGGCGGGCAACAACTCCTGCGGCAGCCGCAGCATCGCCTACGGCAACATGGTCCACAACGTCGTGGGCGCGCAGGCCTGGACCTCCGATGGCGAGCTGCACCGCTTCACGCACTACGAGGACTGCACCGGCGCCGCCCGCGCGCTCGGACGGCGGGTGCAGGAGCTGGCCGCGGAGCTCGCGCCGGACATCGACCGGCATTGGCCCAAGGTGCTGCGGCGCGTGGGCGGCTACAACCTGGACATCTTCCGCAACCAGAACCAGCGGCCCTACACCGGCGACGGCTCGGTCAACCTCGCGCACCTGCTGGTGGGCAGCGAGGGCACACTGGCCCTGACGCGTTCGCTCACGCTGCAGCTGGCCGAATTGCCCAAGGCCAAGGTGCTGGGCGTGGTGAACTTCCCGACGTTCTACAAGGCCATGGACGCGGCCCAGCACATCGTGAAGCTGGGCAGCGGCGGCATGCTGACCGCGGTGGAACTGGTGGACCGCACCATGATCGAGCTGTCGCTGCGCAACCCCGCTTTCGCGCCCGTCATACGCACGGCGGTGATCGGCGAGCCCGACGCGGTGCTGCTGGTGGAGTTCTCGGGCGACGACAAGGCCGCGCTGGTGCGCAAGCTGGGAGAGCTGATGGAGCTGATGGCCGACCTGGGCCTGCCCGGCTCGGTGGTGCGCATGGAGGACGATGCGCAGCAGAAGAATTTGTGGGAGGTGCGCAAGGCCGGCCTGAACATCATGATGAGCCTGAAGGGCGACGGCAAGCCGGTGAGCTTCATCGAGGACTGCGCGGTGCCGCTGGAGCACCTGGCCGAATACACCGACGCGCTGACCGAGGTCTTCAAGAGGAACGGGACCAAGGGCACCTGGTACGCGCACGCCTCGGTGGGCACCCTGCACGTGCGGCCCATCCTGGACATGCGCGGCGATGGCGCCTACCGGATGCGCACCATCGCCGAGCAGGCCTCGGCGCTGGTGCGCCGCTACAGGGGCGCGTACAGCGGCGAGCACGGCGACGGCCTGTGCCGGGGCGAATGGATCGCATGGCAGTTCGGGCCGAAGATCAACGAAGGTTTCGCGCGGATCAAGTCCCTGTTCGACCCGCAGGGCCTGCTGTGCCCGCGGCGCATCGTCGATCCGCCGCGCATGGACGACACCACCTTGATGCGCTATGCGCCGGGCTACAAGCTGGTCCCCCTGCAGACCGCGCTGGACTGGAGCACCTGGGACGTGCAGAACGATCCGGCCAGCGAGCGCGTCACGCCGCCGGGCACAGGGGGCGATCCGGCCCGCGGCTTCGGCAAGGCGGTGGAGATGTGCAACAACAACGGCCACTGCCGCAAGTTCGACGCCGGCACCATGTGCCCGAGCTACCGGGTCACGCGCGACGAGCAGCACGTCACGCGCGGGCGCGCCAACACGCTGCGGCTGGCGCTGTCGGGACAGCTGGGCCCGGACGGCCTGACCGGCGATGCGGTGCGCCGCGCGCTGGAGCTGTGCGTCAGCTGCAAGGGCTGCAAGCGCGACTGCCCGACCGGCGTGGACATGGCCCGGATGAAAGTGGAGTTCCTGCACCACGACAAGCAGGCGCACGGCTACACCCTGCGCGACAAGGTTGTGGCGCGGCTGCCCGACTATGCGCGCTGGGCCAGCCGCTTCGCCACCCTGCTGAACCTGCGCAACCGCAGTGAGGGGCTGGCGGCGCTTGGCGAGAAGCTGCTGGGGCTGTCGGCGCGGCGCAGCCTGCCGGCCTGGCAGTCCCGGCATTTCTTCAACAGCGCGCCGCAAACCGCGGGTGCGCAGCAGGTGCTGTCCGCCGCGCGACCGGTGGTGCTGTTCGTGGACACCTTCAACGGCTTTTTCGAGTCCGGCAACGCGCGGGCCGCCGTGCGCGTCCTGCAGGCGGCGGGTTACACGGTGCATGTGGCGACCAAGTGGCTGTCCGACGGCAGGCACCTGTGCTGCGGCCGCACCTACCTGGCCAGCGGCATGGTCGACGAAGCCCGGGCCAAGGCCATGGAAGTGGTGGACGCGCTGCTGCCGTTCGCGGAAAAAGGCATTCCCATCGTCGGCCTGGAACCGTCATGCCTGCTGACCTTGCGCGACGAAATGCAGGCGATGGGCCTGGGCGAGCCGGCGCGGGCCCTCGCCTCGCAGGCGCTGCTGCTGGAGGAGTTCCTGGCGCGCGAGTCCCGGGCCGGACGGCTGGAGGACCTGAAGGCCAGGCTGCGCCCGCTGGACAAGCGCGTGCTGCTGCACGGCCACTGCCACCAGAAGGCTTTCGCGGCGATGGCGCCGGTGGTCGAGGTGCTCAGGCTGATCCCCGGGGTGGAACCCGCAGTCATCGAGAGCAGCTGCTGCGGCATGGCCGGCAGCTTCGGCTATGAAGCCAATCACTACGATGTGTCCATGCAGATGGCCGAGCTGAACCTGCTGCCGGCCGTGCGCAAGGATCCCGATGCCATCGTCGTGGCCGACGGCACGAGTTGCCGCCACCAGATCAAGGACGGCGCCGCGCGCGAGGCGGTACACGCGGTGGTCTTGCTGGCGGCCCAGCTATGAACGGAAACGAGCCCATGGATGCACCCACGATACGTTCCGCCCTGCCCGCCGACGAAGCCGCGTGGCGCCGGCTGTGGCAAGGCTATTGCGACTTCTACGGCGTCCAGCTGGGCGACGCCGTCACCCAGCGGACCTGGCGCCGCATCCTCGACCCGGACTCGGCCATCATGTGCATCGTGGCCGAGGTCGACGGGGTCATCTACGGCTTTGCCCACTGCGTGGTGCACGAGAACACCTGGGAAATCCAGCCGGTGTGCGACCTGGAAGACCTGTTCGTGCTGCCTTCGGCGCGCGGCCACGGCATCGGCCGGGCGCTGATCGAATGGCTGCGCAACGCGATGCGCGCCGAAGGCTGGGCGCGACTGTACTGGGTCACGCGCGAGGACAACGAACGCGCGCGCAAGCTGTACGACCAGTTCGGGCGGGCCGACGGGTTCGTGCGGTACGTCATCCGGTGATGCCGGGCTGCCCTACAGCGCGTCGCGCAACCTGTAGTACAGCATCCCCAGCAGCAGGGCCGGCGTACGCATCAGCGCGCCGCCCGGGAAGTGCCGGTGCCGGATGCGCGCGAACAGGTCGAAGCGCTCCATCTGGCCGGCGATCGCCTCGGCCGCCAGCTTGCCGGCCATGCCGGCCAGCGCGAGGCCATGGCCTGAAAATCCCTGCAGGTAATAGACGTTGCTGCCCAGGCGGCCGAAGTTCGGCGCCTTGTTCATCGTGATGTCGACGAAGCCGCCCCAGGCGTGCAGGATCGCCAGGTCGGCCAGCTGCGGAAACACGCCCAGCATGCTGGCGCGGATGCGCCCGATCAGGTCGCGCGGCGCGGCGCCGCTGTAGCTGTCGGCGCCGCCGAACAGCAGCCGGTGGTCGGCGGTCAGCCGGAAATAGTCCAGGATGAAATTGGTGTCCGACGCCGCCGGGCGGCCGCGCATCAGCGCGTCGGCGCGCTCCCGGCTCATGGGTTCGGTGGCGATCATGTAGGTGCCCACGGGCATGATGCGAGCCACCACCTCCGGCGCGATGTCGTCGCCGTACTCGCCGAGATAGACGTTGCCGGCCAGCACCACGAAGCTGCAGCGGCATTCGCCTTGCGCGGTCTTGACCCGCGGCTGCTCGCCGCGCTCCACGACGAAAGCCGCCGAGTTCTCGTGGATCCGCACGCCGGCCCGCCGCGCCGCCGCGGCGAGTCCGAGGCAGTATTTCAGCGGGTGCAGGTGCCCGGAGCGGGCATCGAACACCGCGGCATGGAAACGGTCGCTGGCCACCCACTGCGTGATTTCCGCCGGTCCCAGCCATTGCAGCGGGTAGCCGTAGGTGGCGGTGGCGTGGTCCATCCATTCGCGCAGCGCCTTCGATTTGCGCGGCTTCACCGCCAGGCTCAGATAACCCGGCGTGAACTCGCATTCGATCGCATGGCGCTTCATGCGGTCGTGCAGCAACTGCAGCCCCTCCACGGAAATGTCCCAGGCGCGCTTGGCGTCCTGCGCGGAGAACTGCTTTTCGATGGCGCATTCGCCGTCGGCGCCGAAGCCCACGATGGCCTGGCCCCCGTTGCGCCCGGACGCGCCCCAGCCGACGCGCTGCGCCTCCAGCAGCACCACCGAGTAGCCGCGCTCGGCCAGCTCCAGCGCGGTGGAAAGGCCGGCATAGCCCCCGCCGACCACGCAGACATCGGCCGTCACAGGGCGGGACAACGGGGCGCAAGGGCGCGGCCGCGTGACGCTGGCCTCGTAGTAGGAGTTCTCGACGACCCCGAGTTCTTTCTTGAGCAGCAAACGGGCCTCCCGGAGGACGGGCTGTCAGTTCACCCTGAAATTGAGGAACTGCCAGGGGTCCTCGGCGTCCATGTCCTCGCGGAAAAGCGCGCTGCGGCCGCGCAGCGGTGTCCAGTCGCCATAGACGCCGGTCACATCGCCGAGGTAGGGCGACGCGATCTCGAGCACGGTCCGGTAGTCGAGGTCATCGGGTTCCACCAGCCCTGCGTCGGGATTGCGAAGCGCCCACACCACGCCGCCGAGCACGCCGGCCACCACCTGCAGACTGGTGGCGTTGTTGTGCGGTGCCAGTTGCCGCGCCTGGTCGATCGACAGTCGCGAGCCATACCAGTACACGCCCCTGGCATTCCCCATCAGCAGCACGCCGAGCTCGTCCATGCCGGCGCTGATCTCGTCGCGCATGATGCGCTTGCGTTCCTGCAGCATCCAGTTGCGTCCGGCGACCTCGTGCAGCGAGAGCACGGCGTCGTCGCAGGGATGGTAGGCATAGTGCACGGTGGGCCGGTACACCACCCGCCCGTCCTCGCGCAGCGTGAGATGGTCCGCGATGGAAATCGATTCGGCATGCGTGACCAGGAAGCCGTGGTACGGCCCCTCCAGCGGCGTCCAGCTGCGCACGCGGGTGGCGATGCCGGGGCGGCTCAGGTAGATCGCCGCGTCACTGCCGAAGCCGTGGCGGCCCCCGTCGTTGGGCCAATGCCGCTCATGGCTGCCCCATCCGAGTTCAGCGGGCTGCAGCCCCTCGTCCACGAAGCCTTCGACCGACCAGGTGTTGACGAACTCATCTCGTTCCTTGCGCCGCGCGGAAATCTGCGAGTCGCGTTCGGCGATGTGGATCACCTTGATGTCCAGCCGCCGCGCCAGCTCGGCCCAGTCCCCGTAGCTGGCCGGTTCGCCGCACCGGACGCCGGTGTCGGCGGCCAGATTCAGGAGCGCCTGCTTGGCCAGTGCCGAAATGAGTCCCGGATTGGCGCCCTGGGTCAGCACCGCCGTCGGGCCGGAGCGCCTGTCCATGCGAAACGCCAGTGCCTCCTCGCGCAGTGCGTAATTGGA
>JAMPXR010000154.1 GCA_023701085.1 Ramlibacter sp.
CAACGCGGCCATCGCCCCGATGGCGCCGAAGATGCCGCCCATGATGTCGTTGACGCTGGTGCCGGCGCGCAGCGGATCGCCCGGGCGGCCGGTCATGTAGGCCAGCCCGCCCATCATCTGCACCACTTCGTCCAGCGCGGTGCGATGGTCGTAGGGGCCGGGCAGGAAACCCTTGAGGCTGACGTAGACGAGGCGCTCGTTCAGCGCGGCCAGGCTCGCGTAGTCCAGGCCCAGCTTGCTCATCGTGCCGGGCTTGAAGTTCTCGCTCACCACGTCGGCCGTGGCGATCAGCCGCAGCGCGGCTTCCCGGCCCTGCGGCCTTTGCAGGTCCAGCGCGATGCTTTTCTTGTTGCGGTTGAACAGCGGGAAGAAGCCGGCGCCCGACCCGAGCAGCCGCCGCGTGTTGTCGCCGGCGATCGGCTCGACCTTGATGACCTCGGCGCCGAGGTCGGCCAGCACCATGCCGCAGGTGGGGCCCATGACCATGTGGGTGAACTCGACGACCCTCACACCGTCGTAGGGCAAGCGCGCTGTATTCATTGCCGGACATTTTGCCCGGAATGGCCAGCGGGGGCGGGCGCGCCGCTGCGGCGTGTTCGAGCACTACACGGCGCAGCACGCCGTGGCTGCCCGGGCTTATTCGGCCTTGAAGCCCGACGCCTTGATCGGCGTTTCCCACTTCTTGAGGTGTTCCGCCTGGGTGACCGCCAGCTGCGGCCCGGGCGCGTGGTTGGGCACCAGGCCGAAACCGTAGATGCGCTCCTGGATGTCCGGCGCCTTCAGCGCGTCGGCCACGGCGCGGTCGATGCGCGCCACCAGCTCGGCTGCCATGCCGGGCGGGCCGTACAAGCCGAAGAATGCGTCGGCCGTGCTGTTGATGCCGACCTCCTTCAGCGTGCGCACGTCCGGCAACGCCCGGTTGCGCGCTTCGCCGGTCACCGCGAGGATGCGCACCTTGCCGGCCTTGTGGTGCTCCAGCGTCTCCGACGCCGTGTCCACCATCAGCGGCACCTGCCCGCCGATCAGGTCCTGCGCGGCCGGCGCCCCGCCCTTGTACGCGATGTGCGTCAGCGGCACGCCGGCGGCCTGGCTGAGCAGCATGCCCGCGAAATGCGGCACCGTGCCCGCGCCCGAGGTGGCGTAGTTGGCCTTGGCGGGGTTCGCCTTCATCCAGGCGAGCACCGTCTTGAGGTCGCCGGCCGGCGCGCCGGGCCCCACCGTCACGGCGAAATCGAAGGTGACGATGCGCGAGATCGGCGTGAAGTCCTTGATCGGGTCGTACGGCAGGTTGTTGTAGAGCCAGGGCGCGATGACCATCGCGCCACTCGGCGAGAGGACCAGGTTCTGGCCATCGGGCGCCATGCGCTTCAATTCACCGAGGATAAGCCGGCCCGCGGCGCCCGGCTTGTTGTCCACCACGACGTTCTGGCTGAGCGAGGCCTTCATCTTTTCGGCCAGCACGCGGGCGATGGTGTCGGCCGAGCCGCCGGGCGGGAAACCGATCCAGATTTTCATCGTGCGCTCCTGCGCCAGGACGGCGGGTGCGGCGAGCGTGGCGGCGGCAAGGGCGGCAAATTGGCGGCGTTTCATGGTGATCGGTCCTTGGTTAACGAGTTAAATTTATCGGTCCGCGCACGGCGTCGCATCAGGGCGCACCCGAGCGGAGCTGAAAGTATCAACTACAAGGAGCAGTATCCATGACCGTCATCGACGTCCACACTCACATGTTCACCACGAAGTGGCTCGAACTGCTCAAGAAGGAAGGCGGCCAGTACAACATCCAGACCCGGCCGGACGGGCAGAAGGAGATCTTCCGCGGCAACACGCCGGTGGTGCTGCCGCAGAAGGGCCACTTCGACTGGGACCTGCGCATCGCGCACATGGACCAGGCGGGCATCGACATCTCGGTGTGCTCGCTGACCTGCCCCAACGTCTACTGGGGCGGCGAAGACGTGAGCGTGCAGGCCGCGCGCGAGGCCAACGACAACTTCGCGCAGGCGCAGGCCCAATACCCCGACCGCATCCGCTGGTTCACGTCCCTGCCCTGGGAATATCCGCAGCGGGCCGTCGAGGAGCTGGAAAGCAGCTGCACCAAGGGCGCCGCCGGCGTGATGGTCCTGGCCAACGTGGCGGGCAGGAGCCTCACCGACCCGATGTTCGCGCCGATCTGGGCCGAGATCGACCGGCGCGCGCTGCCGGTGCTGGTGCACCCGACCGATCCGCCCGGCGTGGACTCCATGGACATGACCAAGTTCGACCTGAGCTGGAGCGTCGGCTTCATGTTCGACACCACGCTGGCCATCACGCGCATGATCTTCGAGGGCTTCTTCGACCAGTACCCCAACATGAAGGTGATCGCCTCGCACGGCGGCGGCACGCTGCCTTACCTGGTGGGCCGCTTCGAGAAGGGCGACGAGGTGGAACTGGCCTCGCGCCGCCAGATGAAGCGCCAGCCGACCGACTACCTGCGCCACATCTATTACGACAGCATCACCTACGACGTGCGCAGCCTGCAATACCTGATCTCGATCGTCGGTGAGGACCACGTGATGCTGGGGACCGACTGGCCGCACTGGGTGCACGACACCAAGGGCGCGTTCGCGAACACGGCGCAGTTGCCGCAGGGGCAGATGAAGAAGGTGCGGGCGGGGAATGCGGCGGCGGTGTTCGGGTTGTAGGTTGCGAACGGGCTGGGGCGATAGGCCGCGGTTGACGTACTGCAGCAGGCTCGCGATTACGCATGTTTTTGTCATATATAAATGAAATAGATCATCCTTAATCCGTGCCGAAGTATCAAATACAGTCATGGCATGGAAAAATCCAAGGCGGTGCTGTTCGATGCATACGGCACCCTGTTCGACGTCTACAGCGTCGGCCTGCTGGCCGAGCAGCTGTTCCCTGGGCACGGCAATGCACTGGCACTGCTCTGGCGCGACAAGCAGATCGAGTACACACGGCTGGTGACGACCAGCAATGACGGCGCGCACTACCAACCCTTCTGGGAATTGACGCGCGCCGGGCTGCGATACGCCTGCAAGCGCCTCGCGCTGGAGCTCACCCCCGCGCACGAAGAGCGGCTGATGAGCCAGTACCGCCATCTGTCGGCTTTCCCCGAGAACAAGGAAGTGCTCGCCGCCTTGAAGGACAAGGGCGTGGTCACCGGCATCCTGAGCAACGGCGACCCGGACATGCTGGGCGTGGCCGTGCGCAGCGCCGGCCTGGAGGGCTTGCTCGATCACGTGCTCAGCGTGGACAGCGTGCGCAAGTACAAGACGCATCCCGACGCGTATGCGATCGGCCCGCAGGCGACGGGTCTCGATGTGAAAAAGATCGCCTTCGTCAGCTGCAACGCCTGGGACGCGCTGGCCGCCACCTGGTTCGGCTACCGCACGCTCTGGGTCAACCGCTACCAATTGCCATTCGAGGAACTGGGCACCCAGCCCACGCGCACCGGCACCAGTCTGCGCGACGTTCTCGCCTTTTTCTGATTCCACCACCTTGAGGACCCATCACATGACTGAGCGCACCCGCATCCACGGCCTGGAAGTGGCCACCGAGCTGCATCGATTCATCGAAGACAAGGTGCTGCCCGGCACCGGCGTCGACAGCGCCACGTTCTGGAAGGGCTTCGACGCCATCGTGGCCGACCTGGCGCCGCGGAACATCGCCCTGCTGGCCGAGCGCGACCGGCTGCAAACCGAAATCGACCAGTGGCACAAGTCGCATCCCGGCCCGATCCAGGACATGCCCGCTTACCGCGCCTTCCTCGAGAAGATCGGCTACCTCGTCCCGGCGCCGGCCGGCGCCCAGGCGACCACTTCGAACGTGGACGCCGAGCTCGCGCTGCAGGCCGGACCGCAACTGGTCGTGCCCATCCTTAACGCACGCTATTCGCTCAATGCGGCCAATGCGCGCTGGGGCTCGCTCTACGACGCGCTCTATGGCACGGACGCAATTCCCGAGACCGGAGGCGCTGAAAAAGGCGAGCGCTACAACGCGGTGCGCGGCGCGAGGGTGATCGCCTTCGCACGCGATTTCCTGGACCGCGCCGCTCCGCTGGCCGCGGGGTCGCACGCGGACGCGGCCGCCTACTCGGTCGCGGACGGCAAGCTCGCCGTGCGCCTGAAGAGCGGCACCTCGACCGGCCTGAAGGACCCGGCGCGCTTCATCGGCTTCCAGGGCGACGCGGCCGCCCCGTCGTCGCTGCTGCTGCGCAACAACGGCATTCACTTCGACATCCAGATCGACCGCAACGCGCCGATCGGCCGCGACGACGCCGCCGGCATCTGCGACGTCATCATGGAAGCAGCGCTGTCCACCATCCTGGACCTGGAGGACTCGGTCGCGGTGGTCGATGCGCAGGACAAGGTGCTGGCGTACAGCAACTGGCTGGGCATCCTGCAAGGCACGCTGACCGAGCAGGTCACGAAGGGCGGCAAGACGTTCACGCGCGGCCTGAACCCGGACCGCAAATACCAGCCGGGGTTCGGCGCGGGCGCGCAGGCCAAAGGCGAAGTCACGCTGCACGGACGCTCGCTGCTGTTCGTGCGCAACGTCGGTCACCTCATGACCAACCCTTCCATCCTGTACGGCGGCGGCAAGGAGATTCCCGAGGGCATCCTCGACGCGGTGGTCACCACCACCATCGCGGTGCACGACCTGAAGGGCCACGGCGCCAACGGCATCCGCAATTCGCGCACCGGCTCGGTCTATATCGTCAAGCCCAAGATGCACGGCCCGGCCGAAGTCGCTTTCGCGTGCGAGCTGTTCGCCCGCGTCGAGGCCTTGCTCGGGCTGCCGGCCAACACGGTGAAGCTCGGCATCATGGACGAGGAACGCCGCACCAGTGTCAACCTCAAGGCCTGCATCGCCGAAGCCGCCGCGCGCACCGCCTTCATCAACACCGGCTTCCTGGACCGCACCGGCGACGAGATGCACACGGCCATGCACGCCGGGCCCATGATCCGCAAGGGCGACATGAAGACCAGCGCCTGGATCCAGGCCTACGAGCGCAACAACGTGCTGGTCGGCCTGGGCTGCGGCCTGCGCGGCCGCGCGCAGATCGGCAAGGGCATGTGGGCCATGCCGGACCTGATGGCCGCGATGCTGGAGCAGAAGATCGCGCACCCCAAGGCCGGCGCCAACACCGCCTGGGTGCCTTCGCCGACGGCGGCCACGCTGCACGCGCTGCACTACCACCAGGTCGACGTGGCGCAGGTGCAGCGGGAACTGGAGCAGATCGACGCCGACGGCCAACGCGAAGCGCTGCTGGCCGGCCTGCTGCAGATTCCTGTCGCGCCCGAAGCCAACTGGAGCGCCACCGAGCGCCAGCAGGAAATCGACAACAACGCGCAGGGCATCCTGGGTTACGTGGTGCGCTGGGTCGACCAGGGCGTGGGCTGCTCCAAGGTGCCCGACATCCACAACGTAGCGCTGATGGAGGACCGCGCGACGCTGCGCATCTCCAGCCAGCACATCGCCAACTGGCTGCTGCACGGCGTGGTGACCAAGCAGCAGGTGCGCGAGACGCTGGAGCGCATGGCCGCGGTGGTGGACGCGCAGAACGCGGGCGATCCGCTGTACCAGCCGATGGCGGGCCACTTCGAAACGTCGGCCGCATTCAAGGCCGCCTGCGACCTGGTGTTCAAGGGCCTGGAGCAACCCAGCGGCTACACCGAGCCGCTGCTGCATGCGTGGCGGCTGAAGGTGAAGGCGGCGCAGGGCTAGCGCGAGCGGCCGAACGGCATCGCCCATCCGACGAGCGGTGGTTTCAGCGCCGCGGCGGTCACGGGATATTGCAAGGGCAGTCCAACTTCGGTAGATTGCCACGAACTCGCTACATTGCTCGGCGGTGAGGCGTCATGGCCCCGCCGCCGAAGCCTTGTGGCGACGCGCCCAGCTCCCGCCGACGTCCACTAAGCCATGGTTTCGCAATCCTTAGCGCTGCAGCAGTGTTTCGATGAGGTGGCCGACTCGGCGCCCATGGCGCTGGAACGATGCCTGGACCATGTGGTGGGCGTGCTGCAACAGGCCGAATGCACCAGCGTGCGTGCGGACGAACGCATGGAGCTGGGAGACGCCTGGCGCGAGCTGCTTGCCCACCGGGCCGCCTGGCGCCAGCGCTATCCGCAGGAGCTGCGCGACGCGTTCAGGACCGCGGTCGATCCCCGGCCCCCGCCGCAGGCCGATGCCGGCCATGAGCGCCGATCGCTGTCGGAGCTGACGCTGGTGGACGACGCGCAGATCATGCAGGAGATCGAATCCTCGCGGCTGGTGCGCCATGTGATGCCGCTGGTGGAACAACCCGTGTCCGAACTCGACGCGCTGGTCAGCTCCGCCATGGGCCTGGGCAGCGTGCGGCCGGAGCTGAACCCGGTCCGGCCGGAGGTCTTCGCGCA
>JAMPXR010000155.1 GCA_023701085.1 Ramlibacter sp.
CTTCACCTACGACTACGCGCATCTGCAGTCCGCGCCCGAAATGAGCGCGTCGCCCACAGCGCGGCCACGCAGCCTGATCACCGGGCGCCAGATGGAAAAGATCGTGTGGGGGCCCAACTGGGAGGAGATCCTGGGGGGCGAGTTCGCCAAGCGCAGCCGCGACCGGAATTTCGACGACATCCAGAAGGACATGTACGCCGAGTACGAGAACACCTTCATGATGTACCTGCCGCGCCTGTGCGAGCACTGCCTGAATCCCTCGTGCGTGGCGTCCTGTCCCTCGGGCTCGATCTACAAGCGCGAGGAAGACGGCATCGTCCTCATCGACCAGGACAAGTGCCGCGGCTGGCGCATGTGCGTCTCGGGCTGCCCCTACAAGAAGATCTACTACAACTGGAAGAGCGGCAAGGCCGAGAAGTGCATCTTCTGCTATCCGCGCATCGAGGCCGGCCAGCCCACCGTCTGCTCGGAAACCTGCGTGGGGCGGATTCGCTATCTTGGCGTGCTGCTCTACGACGCCGACCGCATCCAGCACGCGGCCAGCGTGGAGAAGGACCGCGATCTGTACCAGGCGCAGCTGGACATCTTCCTGGATCCGTACGACCCCAAGGTCATCGCGCAGGCCCACCTCGACGGCGTGCCGGACAAGTGGCTGGAGGCCGCGCGCGCGAGCCCGGTGTACAAGATGGCGGTGCAGTGGAAGGTCGCGCTGCCGTTGCACCCCGAGTACCGTACCCTGCCCATGGTCTGGTACGTGCCGCCGCTGTCGCCCATCAGCGCCGCGGCCAACGCGGGACAGCTGCAGGCCAAGGGCCAGATACCCGACGTGAGCCAGCTGCGCATCCCGGTCCGCTACCTCGCCAACATGCTGTCGGCCGGGGACACCGGGCCAGTCATCCGCGCGCTGGAACGCATGCTGGCGATGCGCGCCTACCAGCGCAACAAGCATGTGCACGACACCGTGGACACCGCGATGCTGCGGCAGGTGGGACTGGAGCAGGGCGAGGCGGAGGAGATGTACCGCATCATGGCCATCGCCAATTACGAGGATCGCTTCGTGATTCCCACGGCGCATCGCGAATACGCCGAAAACGCGTTCAACGTGCGCGGCGGCTGCGGTTTCAGCTTCGGCAACGGCTGCTCCGACGGCGTCTCCAATGTCAGCCTGTTCGGCGTCGAGAAAAAGCGCACCATCCCCATCAGGGCACAGATATGACCCACCCCCGAAGCGCCCTACGCCGCAAAGGCGCGATGACGCTGCGCGTGCTGGGGGCGCTCTTGACCTATCCCGATGCCGGGCTGCGCGCGCACCTGGCCGAAATGGGCGAACTGCTGGCGGACGACGGGGCGTTGGGCCGGGCGCGGCTGGCCGAAGTGCGGGCGCTGCTGCGACGGCTCGAGGCGGCCGATCCCATCGACGCCGAAGTGGCGTATGTGGAGCTGTTCGACCGCGGCCGGCCCACCTCGCTCTATCTGTTCGAGCACGTGCACGGCGATTCGCGCGATCGCGGCCCGGCGATGATCGACCTGGGCGAAACCTACGCCAAGGCCGGCCTGCTGCTCAACGCCGACCAGCTGCCAGACTATTTGCCGGTGATGCTGGAGTTCATCTCGACGCAGCCGGCGCGCGAAGCCCGGGGTTTCCTGCGTGAGGTCGCGCACCTTCTCAATGGCATCTTCGCCGCGCTGCAAGTTCGCGGCAGCCCGTATGCCAGCGTGCTGGCCGCCTTGCTGGACCTTGCCGGCCACCAGGCGCAGCCGGTGGAGGCACCGCGCGAGCCCGGCCTGGACGAGAGCTGGGCCGAGCCGGCGGCCTTCGACGGCTGCTCGACCCAGGGCCAGGCCCGGCCGGGCGAGCCCCAACCCGTGCGCATCGTGCGCAGGAACGATCACCCCAGCCAAGGAGCGCCGCAATGACCACGCTGCACGGATTTCTGTTCCAGGTCTACCCGTACGTCTGCCTGGCGGTGTTCCTGATCGGCAGCCTGATCCGCTTCGACCAGAACCAGTACAGCTGGAAGAGCGATTCATCGCAACTGCTGCGCGGGCGGCTGCTGCGCTGGGGCAGCAACCTGTTCCACTTCGGGATCCTGTTCCTGTTCGTCGGACATCTGGTGGGGCTGTACACCCCGCATGCCGTATACGGCATCTTCCTGAGCGCCGCCCAGAAACAGGTGCTGGCGGTCACCGCCGGCGGCGTTGCCGGCGCCGTCTGCTTCGTCGGCCTGACCATGCTGCTGTATCGCCGCATGTTCGACCCGCGCATCCGCCACACCAGCCATGCCAGCGACATCGCCGTGCTGGTGGTGCTGTGGGTGCAGCTGGTCCTGGGCTTGGTGACGCTGCCGCAGTCGCTGCAGCACGCCGACGGCAGCGTCATGCTGATCCTGGCCGACTGGGCCCAGCGCATCATGACCTTGCGGCCGGTGGACGCGACTGCCATTGCCGCCATCCATTGGACGTTCCAGGTCCACGTCGTGCTGGGCCTGACGATCTTCCTGCTCTTCCCCTTCAGCCGCCTGGTGCACATCTGGAGCGGATTCGCCGCGGCAGGCTTCCTGTTCCGGCCCTACCAGGTCGTGCGCTCGCGCCGGCTGGACGTGCCGCCGGGCCACAACCTGCCGGGGCAGCCCAGCGCGGTTCCACCGGCCGACGTGGCGCGGGCGCTGGACAACCCGCAGGCCATGCGGTAGCGCGGATGGAAACGGCCGCGCCGCCCGTCGCCAGCGTCAATGGCGTGCCGCTGCACGCGCAGGGCGCCGCGCCGCCGGCCGAGGAGCTGCGCCAGCGCGCATGCACCGAGCTGCTGCGGCAGGCGGCGATCCGCGACGGCATGCTGGCGGCCGACGACCCCGCGCCGGTCGATGGCGCGATCAGCGAAGCCGCCGCCCGGGCGATCGACCGCTGGCTGGAATCCGGCATCGAGGTGCCCCAGCCGTCAGATGAAGCCTGCCGGCGCCACCACGCGGCCACGGCCGCGCGTTACCGCTGCGGCGAGCGCGTCCTGCTGCGCCACATCCTGTTCGCCGTGACACCGGGGGTCGACGTGGCGGCATTGCGCAGGCGTGCCGAAGACTGCCTGCTGCAGGTGCGCTGTCACGATGGCGCATCCGAGGCATTCGGCAAGGCGGCGCGCGAGCTGTCGAACTGCCCCAGCGCGGCGGACGGCGGCGAGCTGGGCTGGCTGGCCCCGTCCGATACCGCGCCCGAGATGGCGCGCGAAATCTTCGGCCATGCCGAAATCGGTGTCCTGCCGCGTCTGGTGCACAGCCGCTTCGGCTTTCACGTCGTCGAGGTGATCGCGCGCGACAAGGGAACGGATCGGCCCTATGAGGACGTCCGGGAGGCCGTGGTCCTGTCGCTTCGGCAACACGCCTGGGTGACGGCGCTGCGGCAGTTGCTGCAGGTGCTGGCCGGCGCCGCCGTGCTCGAGGGCGTGGACCTGGAGCAGGCCGCCACACCGCTCGTTCAGTAAGCGGCGGCTGCCCGCGCGCAACCGCGGGCCGGATCGGCCTTTACTTCCGCGGTGCCAGGTAGGTCGGCGCGATCGCAGCCAGGGCGGACGGCGCGATCTGCAGCGCCTCCAGGCCCGGCAATTTGCCGCTGGCCACGTTGTTCACCTTCATCGAGTCCAGGTTGTCGCGGCTCATCAGGGGCTTA
The DNA here is from genome assembly GCA_023701085.1 of Ramlibacter sp. Lineage (GTDB taxonomy): Bacteria > Pseudomonadota > Gammaproteobacteria > Burkholderiales > Burkholderiaceae_C > Ramlibacter. The sequence continues at coordinate 3,661 of JAMPXR010000155.1, forward strand.
CCGGGCGCCAGTTCCATCAGCAGCGCCTGCAACCGCCCCAGCGCGGGTGGCAAAGCCACCACCTGGCGCGGATGGCCCGAAATCCTGCCGGCCAGTTCCACCAGTTGCCGCAAGCTGAACACATCCGGCCCGCAGGCTTCGTAGATCTGCCGCTGCGTGTTTTCCGACTCCAGGCATCGCACGATGGCGCCGGCCACGTCTTCCACCCAGACCGGCTGGAACAGGGTCTGCGCCCCCGCCAGCGGCATGACCGGAAAAACCGCTTGCAGCCGCGCGAAGAGCGTGAGGAAGCTGTCGCCCGCGCCGAACATGACGCTGGGCCGCAGCACGGTCCAAGCCAGGCTGGAGCGCTCCAGCTGCGCTTCGCCGGCGGCCTTGGTTCGCTGGTACATCGAGGGCGCATCGGCTGCCGCGCCCAGCGCGCTGATATGCACCAGGCGCTGCACGCCGGCCTCCGTGCAGGCGCGCACGATCTTCCTGACAAGTTCCACATGGACACGCTGGAATTCGAACGAGCTGCCATGCAGGATCGCGACCAGGTTGACGACCGCATCGTGGCCGGAAACCAGCCGCGCGAGCGTCGGCTCGTCATGCACGTCGGCCTGCACCCGATCCGCGTGGGACGACGCGTCCGAAGCGTGCCCGCCGCGCGTGGGGACGGTGACGCGCCACTGCCGGTCCGCCAGCATCCGGCACAGATGGCCGCCGACGAAGCCCGTGCCGCCCAGAACCAGAATCTTCTTCATCGCGACGCTCCTTGCCCTCCTGGATCGGTCCGCGCCGGGCAACCGGTTCCGGACCGTGCCCGGAAAGCTGTAGTATCCGCTTGGGGAGCCGGGACCGCCTGCCTGCGCGGTGCCCCCGGCGAATTTCCAGATCGCGAGAGGAGCGTTCCGATGACCATACTGGTAGCTTATGTCGCCCGTCCGGAAGGCCAGGCAGCCCTGGACAAAGGGATGGAGATTGCGAAGAGGCGCAATGAACGGCTGGTGGTCGTCAACGCCAGCCCGGGCGGCACCAAGGAAGACCCGACGATGATCGACGTGCCCGAGCGCGAGCGGGTCGAAAACCTGCTGCAGGACGCGGGCCTGGACGCGGAATTCAAGCAGTTCGTCCGCGGAAAGAGCGCCGTGGAGGAAATCGTGGACATGGTCGACACGCAGCCGGTCTCCCTGCTCGTCATCGGCCTGAGGAAGCGCTCCCCGGTGGGCAAGCTCATCATGGGCAGCGTCGCGCAGGAGCTCCTGCTTTCGGTTTCCTGCCCGGTGCTCGCGGTCAAGGCCGGATAGCGCAGTCAGGCCGCTGGCGCGTCGCGCCAGCGCCGCGCGGGCCGGGTCCGTCCGCGGTTTTTGTAACGATCGTCAAAAGTTACGGGTGCACCGCTCCATCGGCGGACCCGCATCCGGCGGCGCCCCACCCCAGCGCGACGGGTTGGCGCGCGCGCTCACGAGGCCGCTCAATGTGTCCGGCGACCGGCAGGTGCGGGCTTGTCTTGGCCTGCGATGGGCGACATCATTGCGTTTGCCTGCATTCGAGAAATCCAAGTGAGGCCAATGAAGTTCCGGTGGAAGCGATGGACGGCGGGCCTGGTCGGCATGCTGGCCGCCTATGCGGCGCTGGGCTTCTGGGGACTGCCGTTCCTGATCGAAAGGCATTTGCCCAGGATCGCGCAGGGCGAGCTGGCGCGGCAGGCATCGGTGGGCGAAGTGCGCTTCAATCCATTCACGCTGCGCCTCGAAGCGACGGACCTGCGATTAAACGAAGCCGATAGCGCGCCCTTGTTCGGCATCGGCCATCTGGCGCTGCAACTGGAGTGGCGCTCCATCCTGCGGCGCGCCTGGAGCTTCGCGGAGATCCGCCTCGCGGGGCCGACCGCCAACCTGCGGATCGCGAGCGACGGCAGGTTCAATCTCGCCGAATTGCTGGACACGATAGAGCAGCGCCGGGGCGCTGACTCCGGCGAAGCCGGCCTGCCGCGCCTGGTGATCGAGCGATTCGCGCTGGAGCGCGGCAAGCTGGAAATGCAGGATCGCCAGGCGGGCTATGAAAATGTGTTCACCCCGATCGATTTCGCGCTGGCGCATTTCAGCACCCTGCCGGACCAGAACGACAGCCACACCTTCAGCGCCGAATCGGCGCACGGCGGCAAGCTCTACTGGAAAGGCACGGCATCGGTGAATCCGATCCGTGCCAGCGGCGAACTGACGCTGGAAAACGCGTCGCTGCCGGACCTGACGGTGTACCTGAAGTCCTATGCGCGCGCCAGCATCACTTCCGGCCGGCTCTCCGCCAGCCTGCCCTACTCGCTGTCGTACGCCGCGGGCAAGTTCGAAGCCCGGCTGGCCGGCGCGAAACTGTCGGTCGCCGACCTCGCGGTGGCGCGCGCAGGCCCGGGCGATCCGTTTGCCCGGCTCGCCCGCCTGAGCGTGGACGCCATCGACGCCGACCTCGCACGGCGTGAAGTCACCGTGGGCGGCGTGCGCGGCGAAGCCGGCCAGCTGCGGCTGGCCCGCAATGCCAAGGGCGAACTCGACCTGGCCCAGCTGGTGATAGCGCGCGCGGCGGCTTCCGGCGAATCCGCTCCCGAGCCCGCGGCCGCCAACGGCGACTGGAAACTGGCGGTGGCACAGCTCGTCTTCGACGACATCGCCCTCAGCGCCGTCGACGAAACCGTCAAGCCCGCGCTGACGCTGGACGCGGGCAAGGCACGGCTGCAATTGCAGCTGCA
>JAMPXR010000156.1 GCA_023701085.1 Ramlibacter sp.
ATGTCCTCGCGCCGCTCGCGCAGGGGCGGAACGGTGACGTGAAAGCCGCTGAGCCGGAAGTACAAGTCCTCGCGAAACCGGCCCGCGCTGGCCATGTCGCGCAGGTCGCGGTTGGTGGCCGCGATGATGCGGACGTTGACCTTGCGCACCTGCTCGCTGCCCAGGGGCCGGACCTCGCGCGCCTCCAGCACGTGCAGCAGCTTGACCTGCAGTTCGATCGGCAATTCGCCGATCTCGTCCAGGAAGATGGTGCCCATGTCGGCTTCGAGGAACAGGCCTTTGCGCGCGCGGTCGGCGCCGGTGAACGCCCCCTTGGTGTGGCCGAAGAATTCGCTTTCCAGCAGGTTTTCCGGAATGGCCCCGCAATTGACGGGGATAAAGGGCGCCTTGGCGCGCTGGCTCTGGCGGTGGATGGCGCGGGCCGCCACCCCCTTGCCCGTGCCGCTTTCACCGGTGATAAGCACCGTGCTGTCGGTGGGGGCGACCTTGGCCACCAGCCGGTCGAGCATCCGCATGGAATGCGACTGCGTGGGGCACTGGTCGTCGTTCTTGCCCACGACCAGCTTGCGCAGCGCCTCGTTCTCGCCGCGCAGGCCGCGCACGTCGGCGATCTGCATCAGCCGCTGCAGCAGTTCCTCGGAGCGCAGCGGCTTGATCATGTAGTCGAACGCGCCCGCCTTCATGGCCTCGATCGCCGTCTCGACCGACGAAAACGCGGTCATCATGACGAAGGTGGTGTCTATGCCGGCGGCCCGTGCCTCGCGCACCACCTCGATGCCCGTCAGGTCGGGCATGTTGATGTCGCACAGGGCGACCTCGATGTCGCCCTTGCCCAGCCGCATCAATGCCTCACGGCCGCTGCCCGCCACCTCCACGGAATGGCCGGCGCGCGTCATGCTCGCGTTGAGGATCTGGCGGATCGCAGGCTCGTCGTCAATGACCAGAATCTGGAGCGCGGAACTCATTCCGGGAGTTTAACGGCTCCCCCTGCGTCGAAAGGAAACCACACGGTCACCCGCGTCCCTGTCGCGGCCGCCGACTCCAGTTCGATGCGGCCGCCATGCTCGTGGGCGATGGCACGGCACAGCGGCAGGCCCAGGCCGGTGCCGCGGCCGGCCGGCTTGGTCGTGAACAGCGGCTCGAAAGCCCGCTCCCGCACGGCGCCGGTCATGCCGCAGCCGTTGTCCGACACCGACAATTCGACGCCGTCGGCCGCGCGCCGGGTGCTCACCTGGATGTGGGCGGCGCGCGGCGGCAGCCCCGCCGTCGCGTCCGCCGAATTGATGACGAGGTTGATCAGCAGCAGGGTCAGCCGGCCGGCGCTGGCCATGACCGCGGGCAGTTGCGAATCCAGGTCCGCCGCAACCGCGACGCCTTCCAGGCGCGGCTCGTAACGCAGCAGCGCGAGCGCCTGCGTCACCGTTTCGTTCAGGCTCGTCAGCTGCCAGGACGAGGGCGGCGGCGCCGCCAGCTCGGCGATGTCGTGGGTGATGGCCGCCAGGCGCCCGGTCTCGCGCAGGATTTCGCCCGGATCGAACCCGGCGGCGTCGATGCGGCCGGTGTCGCTGCGCCGCGCCTCGGCCAGCGCGCGCGCGTAGCCGTCGATGGCGGCGATCGGGTGATTGATTTCGCGCAGCACCCCCGCCGCCATCGAGCCGATGGCCGCCAGCTTTTCCCGGTGCATGACGTGGCGGCGCTCGATCTCCAGGTCGCGCTCGTGGCGCGTCAGCGCCTCGGCCAGCCCATCGAGGGCCTGCGCCAGCTCGCCCAGCTCATCGACGCGTGCCCCGGGCGCGGCACGGCTGCGGTCGCCGGCGACGATCGCCAGCGCGCGGGCGCGCACCGCCGCGATCGCGTGGGCCAGGTTCGAATAGAAGCGCAGGGCAACCGCGCCCAGGCCGGTGATCCCCAGCCACAGCAAGGCAATGGTCACCGAGCCGCCATCGATGAAGCGACGCAGCTGCGCCAGCTGCTCGCGCAGGTCGGTTTCGGCCTGGCGCAGTTGCGGGTCGGACACCGGCGGCGGGCGGCTGGGCGCGGCGTCGCCGTCCGCCCCGGCCAGCCGGCGCTGCCACAACACGGCGTAACGGGCATGTGCCTGATCCAGCGAGTCCAGTCTGTCCTTGACCGTCCCGCCAAGCAGCAAGGCCGAGGCCAACAGGGCCAGCGCCAGCCCCATGATGCCGGCGATCACCAGCAAGCCGGTGGCCCGCAGCCGCATGCGGTGACTCGCGGCGGACCGCTCGGGGCCGGCCGCGGCCCGTATCAGCGCATCGCCCATTCCTTCCCCGGACCGCATGCCTGTCATGCCGCCGCAAGCAGGCGGTGGATCTGCTCGCGCGCCGCGGGTAAGTCCCACTCGCGCGCGCCGGTCCAGCGCGCCAGCACGGTCGCGTCGGAGGCGACGAGGAAGGTCTGCGGCAGCACGTCCAGCCCCAGCGGCTTCGCGGCCGGCACGCCCGGCGACAGGACGACGCCGGGCAACCCCGCTGCGTTCTGGGCCAGGTATTCGCGCACCGGGAAGAAGTCCTGCGCCAGGGCCACCGCGCACACCTCCACGCCGCGCGGCGCCAGCGCGGACGCCAGCCGCGCAAGGCTGGGCAATTCCTGCCGGCAAGGCGGGCACCAGAGCGCCCACACATTGATCAGGCGCGCGCGCGCGCCGGTGGACGCCAGCGTGAGCGAGGCGCCCGCCAGGTCTCGCACCGGCAAGGCCGGCCAGCGCGCCACCGCGACCGGCGCTGGCGCCTGGCCGCAGCCGGCCAGCCAGGCGGCGGCGCCGGCAGCGCAGCCGATCAGCCGGCGCCGCCTCATTGCGCAGCGCCCGGGGCCTGTCGCCCCGGCATGCGCTTCGCGTCGGACGGCGGCTGGGCCGCGGCGGCCTGCGCCTGCGCGATGCTGTTGGCCACGGAGCGCGCCTGCGGCGAATCCGGCGGCAGCACGGCCTGCAACTTGCGCCAGGTCACCAGCGCCGCGGCGAAGTCGCCCCGGTTGAAGGCGGCCGTGCCGGCCAGCGACAGGGCCTTGGGATGCGCCGGGTCGAGCTTGAGCGCCGCGCTCACCAGCTCGCCCGGCCGGCCCTCGAGGCTGCGGCCGTTCAGCATGGCCAGCGTGTCGGCATAGTCGGCCAGCACGTTCGGGTCCCTGGGCGACAACTTGCTGGCCCGGTCATACGCTTGCGCCGCTTCGGGCAGGCGCCCGAAGGCGACATAGGAGCGCGCCAGCATGTGCCAGCCGTCCGCATCGCCGGGCGACTGCTGCAACTTCTCGGCAAGCCGCTCGACCATGTCTTCCATCTGCTCGCGCGACAAGGTGTGGGGCGTGTCCGCGGACGGTCGTGCCTGCGCGACCGGGTCCAGCGCGGCGGGCTTGCCAACCAGGCCGTACAGCGCCAGCGCGCCCGCGGGCAGCAGCAGCGCCACCGCCAGCACCGATGCGAGCGGCGCCCGGCGGGCCGGCTGCAGCGCTGGCGCCGCCGGCATCTCGCCGACCTCGGCGATGACGCGGGCCTGCAGCTCCTGCAGTGCCTGCGCATGCTGCGGCGCGGTCAGGACGCCCCGCGCCAGTTCGGCGTCGAATTGCGCGCGCTGCTCGCGATAGGCCATGAGCGGCGACGCATCGACCGGCCAGCGCGCCGGCGGGCGCAGCAGTGGCGGCAGCACGAACAGCAGGGCGCCCGCGAGCAGCAATGCGGCGATGCTCCAGAAGGCGAGCGTCACGCCGATTGCTCCGGCTCGCCGGCCAGTAGCGCGGCGGCGCGCTGCCGCTGGGCGTCGCTGAGATCGACGGCGTTGGCGCCGGGTCGGCGCCGGCGCACCGCCACCCACGCGGCCGCGCCACCCAGCACCAGGAAAGCGAGCGGGCCATACCAGAGAAGCGTGGTGCTTGCCTTCAGCGGCGGGCGGTACAGCACGAAGTCGCCGTAACGGTCGGCCATGTACGCGATCACCTCGGCATCACTGCGGCCGGCGCGCAACTGCTCGCGGATCCGGTTCTTCAGGTCGACCGCCAGCGGGGCGTTCGAGTCGGCGATGGTCTGGTTCTGGCACACCAGGCAGCGCAGCTGCCCGGCCAGATGGGCCATCCGGGCTTCCAGCGCGGGATCCTCGGCCAGCGGCAGCGCCTGGCGCGCGCCGGCTGCCACAAGGGCGAGCGCCAACATCAGCAGCGCGGCGACCGCGCGAACGACAGGCATCATGGCTGTCCTCCTGTGAGTACCGCCCCGTCCATCGCGGCGCTGCTGGCCCGGCGCGCCAGACGGTAGCGGCGGTCGGTCGCGGCCAGCAGCCCGCCCAACGCCATCAGCAGCGCACCGCCCCAGATCCAGTCGATGAAGGGCTTGACCTGCAGCCGCAGCGCCCAGGCGTCATCGGCGAGCGCTTCCCCGATCGAAACATAAAGGTCGCGCGTCCAGCCGACGTCGATGGCGGCCTCCGTCATGGGCATGCCCTGGGCCTTGTACAGGCGTTTTTCCGGATGCAGCACCGCCACTTCGCGCCCGTCGCGGCTGACTTGCACCGTCCCCCTCAATCCGACGAAGTTGGGCCCGGTGTATTCGCCGACGCCATCGAAGCGGAAGACATGGCCGCCCAGCGCCGCCGTGTCGCCCGCCTGCATGCGCACGTCCAGCTCCACCTCCCAGGTCTTGACCATGGTCACGCCGAAGATGAAGACGCCCACCCCCAGGTGCGCGAGGAGCATGCCCCATTCGCCTCGCGGCAACAGCCGCGGCAAACGCGCGAGCCGCTGCCGCCACGGTCCGCCGGCCTGCGCCAGCCGCTCGCGCAGTGCGACCGCGGTGCTGCCCGCCACCCACACCGACAGCAGGATGCCGAGTGCGCCGGTCACCGATCCGCCGGCCGCGACGGACACGGCGGCGGCAAGCACGCCGGCCAGCAGCGCCCAACGCAGCCGCCGTGCCAGATCGGGCAGCCGGGCCTCGCGCCAGCGCGCCAGCGGGCCGATCCCCATCAGGAACACCGCCGGCGCCATCAGCGGGACGAACACCGCCTCGAAATAGGGCGGCCCCACCGAAATCTTGCCCAGGGACAGCGCGTCCAGCAGCAGGGGATACAGCGTGCCCAGCATCACGGAGGCGGCGGCAACGGCCAGCAGCACATTGTTGGCCAGCAGCATGGCCTCGCGCGAGACCGTCTCGAAGCCCCCGCCCAGCCCCACCTTGGGCGCGCGCCAGGCGAACAGCAGCAGCGAGCTGCCTATCACGGCCACCATGAAGCCGAGGATGTACACCCCGCGCTTGGGGTCGGTGGCAAACGCATGGACCGATGTCAGCACGCCGGAGCGGACGAGAAAAGTGCCCAGGAGGCTGAAGGAAAACGCGGCGATGGCCAGCAGCACGGTCCAGCTGCGGAAGGCTCCGCGCTTTTCGGTGACCGCGAGCGAGTGCATCAGCGCCGTGCCCACCAGCCAGGGCAGGAACGAGGCGTTTTCCACCGGGTCCCAGAACCACCAGCCGCCCCAGCCGAGCTCGTAGTAGGCCCAGCCGCTGCCCAGCGCGATCCCCAGCGTCAGGAACACCCACGCGACCGTGGTCCAGGGCCGCGACCAGCGCGCCCAGGTGGCATCGAGGCGGCCGCTCATCAGCGCGGCCAGCGCGAACGCGAAGGCGACCGAGAAGCCCACGTACCCCATGTACAGCATCGGCGGATGGAACACCATGCCGGGGTCCTGCAGCAGCGGATTGAGGTCGCGCCCTTCGGCAGCGCCCGGCAGCAGGCGCTCGAACGGGTTCGAGGTCGCGAGCAGAAAGCCCAGGAATCCCGCGCTGACCAGCCCCATCACGCCCAGCACGCGCGCCACGAACGGCAGCGGCAGCCGGCGGCTGAACACCGACACCGCCACGCTCCACAGCCCGAGCATCAGCACCCACAGGAGCATCGATCCCTCGTGGCCGCCCCAGACCGCTGCGATGCGGTAGGGCGCCGGCAGCGCCGTGTTGGAATGCTGCGCGACGACGCGCAGCGTGAAGTCGTTTTCCAGGAAGGTCGCGGCGAGCGCGCCGAACGCCAGCGCGATGAAGAGGAACTGGGCCTGCGCGGCCGGCTGCGCGACGGCCATCCAGGCGGGCACGCCGCGCGACGCTCCGGCCAGCGGCAGCACGCCCTGCACCAGCGCGAGCATCAGCGCGACGATGAGGCAGAAGTGGCCGATTTCCCCGGTCATCGCGACTTCTCGAGGGCGCCGCTCAGGCGGTGCCGAACAGGCGTTTCAGGCCGAGCCCGATCCGCAGTGCCAGCGAGGGGCCGCCGGCGGTCCCGGCGCGCGGCGGAATGCGTGCCGCTTCCTGGCGGATCTCGCTCACCAGCCTTTCTTCGGTCCCCGCGGGCGTCGCTTCCACCGCATGGCGCTGCACC
>JAMPXR010000157.1 GCA_023701085.1 Ramlibacter sp.
GTTCTTCAACTCCAGGATCTCGCCCTTGACGTCCACCGTGATCTTCTTGGACAGGTCGCCCGCCGCCACCGCTTTGGTCACGTCCGCGATGTTGCGCACCTGCGAGGTCAGGTTGCCGGCCATGAAGTTGACGTTGTCGGTCAGGTCCTTCCAGGTGCCGGCCACGCCCTGCACCTCGGCCTGGCCGCCGAGCTTGCCTTCGGTGCCCACTTCGCGCGCCACCCGCGTCACTTCCGAGGCGAAGGACGACAGCTGGTCCACCATGGTGTTGATGGTGTTCTTCAGCTCCAGGATCTCGCCCTTGACGTCCACCGTGATCTTCTTGGACAGATCGCCCGCCGCCACGGCAGTGGTCACGTCCGCGATGTTGCGCACCTGGGCCGTGAGGTTCGAGCCCATGGAGTTCACCGAGTCCGTCAGGTCCTTCCAGGTGCCGGCCACGCCTTGCACCTCGGCCTGGCCGCCCAGTTTGCCCTCGGTGCCCACTTCGCGCGCCACCCGCGTCACTTCGGAAGCGAACGACCGCAGCTGGTCCACCATGGTGTTGATGGTGTTCTTCAACTCCAGGATCTCGCCCTTGACGTCCACCGTGATCTTCTTGGACAGGTCGCCCGCCGCCACGGCCGTGGTCACGTCCGCGATGTTGCGCACCTGGGCCGTGAGGTTCGAACCCATGGAGTTCACCGAGTCGGTCAAGTCCTTCCAGGTGCCGGCCACGCCCCGCACCTCGGCCTGGCCGCCCAATTTGCCCTCGGTGCCGACTTCGCGCGCCACCCGCGTCACTTCCGAAGCGAAGCTGCGCAGCTGGTCCACCATGGTGTTGATGGTGTTCTTCAACTCCAGGATCTCGCCCTTGACGTCCACCGTGATCTTCTTGGACAGGTCCCCGGCCGCCACGGCCTTGGTCACCTCGGCGATATTGCGCACCTGGGCCGTGAGGTTGCCGCCCATGGAGTTCACCGAATCGGTCAGGTCCTTCCAGGTGCCGGCCACGCCCTGCACGTCGGCCTGGCCACCCAGCTTGCCTTCGGTGCCCACTTCGCGCGCCACCCGCGTCACTTCGGAAGCGAAGGACCGCAGCTGGTCCACCATGCTGTTGATGGTGTTCTTGAGCTCCTGGATCTCGCCCTTGACGTCCACCGTGATCTTCTTGGACAGGTCCCCGGCGGCCACGGCCTTGGTCACCTCGGCGATGTTGCGCACCTGGGCCGTGAGGTTGCCGCCCATGGAGTTCACCGAATCGGTCAGGTCCTTCCAGGTGCCGGCCACGCCCTGCACGTCGGCCCGGCCGCCGAGCTTGCCTTCGGTGCCCACTTCGCGGGCCACCCGCGTCACTTCGGAAGCGAAGGACCGCAGCTGGTCCACCATGGTGTTGATGGTGTTCTTCAACTCCTGGATCTCACCCTTGACGTCCACCGTGATCTTCTTGGACAGGTCGCCGGTCGCCACCGCTTTCGTCACGCCGGCGATATTGCGCACCTGGGCCGTGAGGTTGGACGCCATGAAGTTCACCGAGTCGGTCAGGTCCTTCCAGGTGCCGGCCACGCCCTGCACCTCGGCCTGGCCGCCGAGCTTGCCCTCGGTGCCCACTTCGCGCGCCACCCGCGTCACTTCGGCGGAGAACGTGCCCAGCTGCTGCACCATCTTGTTGATGATCATCGCGGTGCGAAGGAACTCGCCTTCCAGCGGACGCCCGTCGGCTTCCAGCGCCATGCTCTTGGACAGGTCGCCCTGCGCCACCGCGCCGATCACGCGCGCCACTTCCGACGTCGGATGCACCAGGTCGGCGATGAGCGAGTTGATGGATTCGGCGGAATCGCGCCAGAACCCGCTGGCGTTGGGCACGAAGGCACGCTCCTTGATCTTGCCTTCCTTGCCGACAACACGCGACAGGCGCGCCAACTCATGCGACATGCGCAGGTTCTCGGCCACCACGTCATTGAATGCGTCCGCCACCTTGCCGAACACGCCCGTCCAATCCTGCGGCAGCTGCGCGATGAAGTTGCCCTTTTTCAAGTCGGTCAGGGCGCCCAGGAAGGCGCGCGTGTGCTCGGAAAGCACGTCGACCTCCTCGAGCACGGAATTGACGACCGCCACGTCCCGCTGCCAGAAGCCCATGAGCTTCTCGTCCGCGACGCGCCTGCTCTTGATCCCGGCCCGCGGCCCGCCTTCCACGGCGCCGAGCCTGTGTGAGGTCCGGGCGGCTTGCGCCGCCAGTTCATTGAACTCGGCCGCGATCTTGCCGTAAATGCCGTCCCATTCGGTGGGCAGCGTCAAACCCGATTCGCCGCGCCTGAACGCGCCCAGGGCCTTGAGCAGTTGCTTCAGCTCGTGGTCGCGCTGGTCCGCGTCAGGCAGTTTCGCCAGAACTTCCATGCTTTTTCCCATAAGTCAGCATCCCGCCTCATGTTCGCAACAAACGAAGCAGCGTACTGTGTTCCGATCGCTGCGACAACCGGGCGAACATGCCCGCGCGCCGCGGATGCCCGCCGTCCCGGGCGATGTAGGAGAGGGCCTACGCAAGGCGTCGGCAAAGCATGACGGGTCGGCATCGCGCGCCCGGCAGCGGGCCCAGCCAAAAGAAAAGCCGCCTTGCGGCGGCTTTGTCGTCGGCACGGGGCCGGGCCTCGATCAATTGAGGGCGATCTTCTTGCCGTCCTTGTAGGTGTACAGCGTGATGGCCGGGTTCTTCAGCTCACCGTTGGGCTCGAACTGCACCGTCGTGGTGATGCCCTTGAAGTTGGCCTTGCCGATATGGGCGGTGTAGACCTTGGGATCCCAGCTGTTGGCGCGCTTCATCGCGTCGACCAGCACGAAGGCCGCGTCGTACACGTACGGGCTGTAGACCTGGAACTGGCCCGGGAACTTGGCGTCATAGCGCTTCTTCCAGGCGTCTCCGCCGGGCATCTTGGCCAGCGAGGCGCCGCCTTCGGCGCAGATCACGTTCTCGAGCGTCTTGGCGCCCCCGGACAGCTTGATGATTTCCTGGTCGCAGATGCCGTCACCGCCGAAGTACTTTTGCTTGGTCAGGCCGAGCTGCTCCATCTGGCGCAGCATCGGGCCGGCCTGCGGGCTCATGCCGCCGTAGAACACCGCGTCGGGATTCTTGCCCTTCAAGGCCGTCAGGATGGCCATGAAGTCCGTTGCCTTGTCGGTCGTGAACTGCTCGTCCACCACCTTCATGCCCTTGCTCATCGCGGTCTTCTTGAACACCTCGGCGACACCCTGGCCGTAGGCCGTGCGGTCGTCGATGATGGCCACCGACTTGAGCTTGAGCGTATCCGCCGCATGCAGGGCCAGGCCCGCGCCGAGCGCCAGGTCATTGGCCAGCAGGCGGAACGTGGTCTTGTAGCCGGGCTTGGTCAGGTTGGGGTTGGTGGCCGACGGCGTGATCATGGGCACGCCGCAGTCGTTGTAGATCTTGGCCGCGGGAATGGTGGTGCCCGAGTTCAGGTGGCCCACCACGCCGGACACCTTGGAGTCGCACAGCTTCTGCGCGGCGGCGGCGCCCTGCTTCGGATCGGCGGCGTCGTCTTCGGCCAGCAGCTCGAACTTGATCTTCTTGCCGGCGATCACGACGTTCTGCGCATTCAGGTCCTCGATGGCCATGCGCGCGCCGTTCTCGTTGTCCTTGCCATAAGAGGCCTGCGGGCCGGACACGGGGGCCACGTGGCCGATCTTGACGACCTGCACGTCCTGCGCACCTGCCAGGCCCGCCATCGCGGCGACAGCGGCGACCACCGTCAGTTTGAACTTCATCTGCATAAACTAACCTCCAGAGTAGGAAAAAAGTTGAGAATTTTTATAGGCTCAACGGCGGCGAACATATCGCAATTTCCACGCCCGGACCATAGGGGAATGTCAGGTAAACGAGGATAAGCCGAACTACAGGGTTCATAGCGCGGCTAATGAAAGCATCAAGATCCTTCCGGCGCCCTTCGCCCCGGCGCCATCTCCTCCTCGAAAGCGCGGGCGACGGTGTCGCGGACCACGGACTCGATTTCCTCGCGCAGCAAGGGGCCCAGCGAGCGGGTCTGTTCCAGCACGGTGGCGGCAATCGCCTCGCGCAGGCGGCGCTCCAGCATGAGGTCTATGCGCTGCATGACCCGCTGCACGAGCTGATCCTGCGAAAGGCCGGCGATGGCGCCCGGCCCGGAATCGCCGGGGGGCGCCACGACCTCGGTCAGCGTGGGCACATAGCGCGGAGGCTTGCGCTGGGTCATCACCCGCCCTGCCTCGCCGCCAGGTCCTCGCGCTTGATCGCATAGCCGCGGTCCGCGTAATGCTTCCAGCGCCGGCGTCCCTGCTGCCGGTCGTCATCGTCCACCGTGACGACCTCGATCAGGCGCTCGAAACGCTCGAAACCTTCGGGAACGCCCCCGCCCAGGTTCAGCAGCACGTGCTGGTGCGGGGTCGAACGCGCCGAATCGGCCAGCACCACGGGCGAAGCCGCCAGCACCGCCGGCGCGCCGGCGCCCAGCACGCAGTGAGGCAGGAACTCCAGGGGGGCGAAGGTCCAGAGCGCAAGGTCGAGTTCGCGCAGCAACGCCGGTTCGCCGGTCACGACCACCTTGGCGCCGCTCGCCACGGCCTTGCGCAGCAGGCGGCAGGCATGGCCCAGCTTGTCCGGCGCGTTGAAGTGGAAGGTGACTTCGGTCATGAAGAAGGGGCTAGGGGCTGAGGGCTTGCGCGGCGCGGCGCATCATGCCGCCTTTCGCTTCGCCCCGCGGCGCGCGGGCCTGCCAGACGCAGCGTCCTGCTGGCCCAGCAGGTAATGCACGAGCAGGCCGACGGGGCGGCCTGTAGACCCCTTGGCGCCGCCGCTCTTCCACGCGGTGCCGGCAATGTCCAGATGCGCCCATGGATACTTGCCGGCAAAGCGCTGCAGGAACTTGGCCGCATTGACCGCGCCGCCGGCGCGGCCGGCGACGTTGGCGACGTCGGCGAAGTTGCTCTTCAGTCCCTCGGCGTATTCGTCGTCCAGCGGCATGCGCCAGCACGGGTCCAGCGCGGCATCGCCAGCCTCCAGCAGCTGCCGCGCCAGCGTGTCGTCCGTCGCGAAGAGGCCGCTGCGCACCGCGCCGAGCGCGACCACGCACGCCCCGGTCAGCGTCGCGATGTCGATCACGGCGCGCGGCTTGAAACGCTCGGCATAGGTAAGCGCGTCGCAAAGGATCAGCCGGCCTTCGGCATCCGTGTTGAGGATCTCGATGGTCTGGCCGCTCAGGCTGGCGACGATGTCCCCGGGCTTGACCGAGCGCCCGTCCGGCATGTTCTCGCAACTGGGGATCAGCCCCACCAGGTTGATCGCCGGCCTCAGCTGCCCGATGGCGTGGAACGTGCCGAGCACGCTGGCGGCGCCGCCCATGTCGAACTTCATCTCGTCCATGTCCTGAGAGGGCTTGATGGAAATGCCGCCGCTGTCGAACGTGATGCCCTTGCCCACCAGCACCACCGGCGCTTCGCCCTGGGGCGCGCCCTGGTACTTCAGCACGATGAAGCGCAGCGGCTGCTCCGAGCCCTGGGCCACCGCCGTGAAGGAGCCCATGCCGATCCTGGCGACCTCCTTGGGGCCCAGCACCTCGCAATGCAGCCCATGGGCCTTGGCCAGCTTCCTGGCCTCTTCGCCCAGCCGCGTCGGCGTGGCGTGGTTGGCGGGGAGATTGCCCAGCTCGCGCGCGAACTCCACGCCGTTGGCGGCCGCCCGGGCCGCGGCGAATCCGCCCTCGTGACGTCCGGCGTCCTCCACCGCGACCGTCACGCGCTGCAATTCTCGCCCTTCCGGCTTGGACTTGGTCGCCACGTACACATAACTGGTTTCTGCCGTCGCCGCGACGGCAGCCCGCACCGCGTCCTCGCCGGCCTTTCCCGGCAGGCAGATGACCAGGCGCTTGACCCCCGAAGTGCGCAAGCTGCCCACGGCGGCCTGCACCGCCGTGTGGACGCGCTTTCCCGTGCCGTCTCCGCATCCCGCCAGCACGACCCGCGACGCGGCAATGCCGGCCGGGCGGTACGCCTGCAGCAATTTGCCCGGCTTGGCTTCGAGGTCGCGCCCTTTGAGCGCCTCGGCCGCGAGCTTGGAAAGCGCATCCTTGCCCGGCTTGAACGACTCGGCGACGAGCAGCACGAGCGCATCGCATTTCTCGCGCGCCGCGCCCGCCAGGTCCAGGGTCTTGAGTTCGAAGTCCATAATTCGCTGTTTTGCCATCGCAACCGCCGATCGCGCCGATGTTATTCCATTCCACTTTGCGCAAGGAACTCGCCCGCAGCTTCGGAGCGACGCTGGTGGTGCTGGTGACCATCGTCATGACGA
>JAMPXR010000158.1 GCA_023701085.1 Ramlibacter sp.
GCGGGCTGCCAGCGCAGATGACGCTCGAGGTCCGCATAGAGCGTGTCGGCGGCGTCGCCGGGCGCCGCGGCGGGGGCCCCGGACCGCTGCCCGGCCGGCACCTCGGCGCCGCACCACAGCGCCGACCAGTTGCCCGGAAAGGCATACAGCAAGGCTGCCAGGGCCGCGACGCCGACGGCGCCCAATACCGTGGTATTCCGTGGCCGGGACGAGGCATGGCCCCCGGCCGCCGCTGCGCCGCCCGAAGCGGGCAAGCGGGACGTCAGCTGCAAGTCCATCGGCTACCGCGTCCCGGATGCGACGGGCGTCGCGCCCGAGCCCGCGGCCGGCGCGGCGGACGATACGGAAGCGGTCCTGGCGACGCCCTCACTGCGGCGCTTGGCCATCGCGTCGTCCAGCAGCTTGACGCCGGCCTGCGAAACGGCCATGCCCTTGTTGATCGTATCCTCGAACTGCTGCGGATTGTGGAAGTGCGCGCCGTTGGCGGCCGACCACCATTCCCAGTGGATGTGCGCTTCGGAGTGCTTCGCCCGCGCCTCGTTCAGCGTGGCCGCGTCGACGCCCATGTTCTGCGCGGCCTCGAACTTGTCCACCAGCCGGGTCAGCCAGAACTCCGCCTTGCGCATCTTCCCGGTCCACTTGTTCTTGAGCGAGTCGATGCTGTAGACGGCCTGCTTCTCGGTCCAGGTCTTGTGGCAGCCCAGGCAGGTCTCCTTGATGTAGTGCCTGGGCGAAGTCTGCCAGTGCGAAGTGTAGGTCTTGCCCGTCTTCGGGTCCTTGACCTTGGGCATGTGGCACGAACTGCACTCCGCGCCGGCCTTCTGGTGCGTGCTGTTGTAGAACACCTCGACGTCGGGGTGCTGTCCCTTCCACAGCGTGGCGCCGGTGACCGCGTGCTTGAAGTCGCCGAACTTGAGGTCCTTGTAGTGCTGTCCGATGTCGTCGACGGCCTTCAGCGGGAAATGGTTGGTGCGCTGGTCGGCCATGGTGATGGCCTGCCCGGTCGCCGGGTCGAAGCCCGGGTTGCAGTTGTATTCCACATGGCACTGCGCGCACTGCAGCTTCACGTCGTAGCGGCTGAGCATGGCGATCTTGCGGGTGAAGCCGCGCTCGCCCAGCTCCTTGACGTCGATCTTCGCGCCCTTGGGGTCCTTGTGCCAGAGCGTGTCCTTCTCCGGCCGGGTCAGCGCCTGGATCAGGCCGTCGCGGATCACGCGCGGCTTGGCCGAGTGCGGGTCATGGCAGAACACGCAGTTGAGCGAATGGTTGGTGTCCTTCACGAATTCGTTGACCTTGGACAGGCGGCTCCACTTGGCCTCGGGCTTGGGGTCGCCCATGTAGGCCCAGTCCAGGATGTGGTCGGCCGTCTTGCAGGACATGCACACCGGGTTGGCGGCCGCCGCGGTCCCCGGCTTGAACGACTTGTGCGGCTCGCCCGGATACTCGTCCTTGAGCACGTCCCAGATCTTGAAGTTGCCGCCCATGCGCGTGAGCCCGGACTTGCCTTCCTTGTTCACGAACCTGCCACCGAACGCCCGGTCCACGGTCACCTGGTCGTACAGCGCGAAGGCGTGCGAGCGCGGCTCGTTGTGCTCCTTCGTGAAGCCGTGCGGCATCAGCAGCTTGTCCAGCGCGCTGCCCGACGCCACCGCCTTCTCCTTGTGCGCCGTCTTGTCCGCGTTCATGTTGTACATGGTGCGGAACTGGTTCTGGTGGCACTCGCCGCACGACGCCGGGTCGGTGCTGGTGGAGGGGCGTCCCTTGCCGGCCTTGCGGTGCGACTCCAGCCCGGTATGGCAGGAGTCGCAGGCGACGCGCTGGTGCGTGCCCTTCTCGTGGAAATCCTGGATGGCCTCGTGGCACTCGTAGCAGTCCTTCGGGTTGAAGGCCGGCGCCTTCGCCCTGCCCTTGTCCTGCGCCTGCGCCGCCATGGCCCCCATCAGCAGCGCCAGCACGGCCAGCCAGCCCAACAGCCTGGCCCAGCTCTTCGAACTCCGCGCATCAAGCATTTTGTTCCTCGCGATCTGTTCAGCGCCGCCGTCACCACGACGGCAGCGCGCGCAGATCATGCCGATGGCACCAGGCACAAAGCAGGCGCGCGCGCGACGGAGTTTGATCGCCGTCAAAGTTCCGGGGCAATCAGAAAACACCCCGTGCCGCCGCCGCCGCCGGATACTCCGGTCGCCGGGTGGGGCGTTACGCCTATCGAGGGATTGACAAACGCACGGCGCCGTGCGAGGCGAGCCGACCTCGCCATCGGGCCCGTCCTGGCCCGGGCGCTAGGCCACGCGGGCCAGAATGCCGTTGCGGGCCGCGCGGACCGGCTGCCGGTTGGACGGCGACGCCATTTCATGATCGGCCACGATATGCGTGCCGGTCTCGCCCTTGAGCGCGGGCACGGCGGTGTCCAGGCTGGTCACGATGACACGCTTGCCGCCGGCATCCAGGAAGCCCAGCGCCGCCTCGATCTTCGGGCCCATGCTGCCGGGAGGGAAATGCCCTTCGGCCAGGTAGCGCCGCATGTCGGAGGCGGACACATGCGACAGTTCCTTCTGGTCCGGCCGGCCGAAGTTGATCGCCACGCGCGGCACGGCCGTGAGGATCATCATGTCGCGAATGCCCAGCACGTTGGCCATCACGGCGGTGGTCAGGTCCTTGTCGATCACGGCCTCCACCCCGCGGCGGCGCCCCAGTTCGTCGCGCACCACGGGAATGCCGCCGCCACCGCCCGCGATGACGACCGTGCGCGTGCACATCAGCGACTCCACCAGCGAGATGTCGCAGATGTGCCGCGGTTTCGGGGACGCCACCACATAGCGCCAGCCGCGGCCCGAATCCTCCTTGACCGTGACGCCGAGTTCCTTCGCCAGCGCGCGGGCCTCGGCTTCCCCGAAGAACGGTCCCACCGGCTTGGTGGGATTGCTGAACGCGGGGTCCTGCGGATCGACCTCGACCTGCGTGACCAGTCCCACCACGTGGCGCGGATTGCCGGCTTCGCGCAGCGCGTTCTCGAACGCCTGCGACAGGATGTACGCCAGCGCGCCCTGGGTCTGCGCGACCAGGATGTCCAGGGACTGCGGCGTGACGCGCTGCTGCGCGGCCGCGTTGGCGAGCAGCAGTTTCCCGACCTGCGGGCCATTGCCGTGCACGATCACCAGCTGATTGTCCAGTTCGAGCAGCGGCAGCATGGCTTTCGCCGTCGCTGCTGCGATCGCCTTCTGCTCGTCGGGCGTGCCCCGGCTTCCGGCCGGGTCGATGGCGTTGCCTCCCACCGCGACGATCAACCGGCGCGGAATGTCAAGGGGCGCTTGCATTTTCGAATCTCCTTCAGTCGCATCGATGGTGCGTGAAACGAAATCGATTATGGAAGTCGCGGGCCGCGCGTTCGTGTGAATCGATCGAACAATTCCGCGCGCGGCCGCCCGCTTTTGGCGCGGCTGAACACGCCGCCGCGCGGTCGTTTTCCGAGTGCGCGAAGCGCGAGCGGCGCCGTCCGCGGATTGTTGAAACGCCGCGCGCAGCGCGATTTCGCGGATCGCTTTTTCCCGCGTACGATCGCCGCCGCGCCGGGACCCACCCGTGCGCTCGCCGCCCCGGTTGTTTGACAGTTCAGCGCGGTTTGTTGACCTCTGTTCAACAGTCCCGGCACTTTGATCTTTATCAACCGTGCGGCAACCCACGCCGACGAATACTGCATTCGCAATTGAACGAACACCGCAAAAGGAAAGTGCATCCGCCATGCTGCATGCAACACTGATCAAAGGCAGCTTCCAGGACTCGGTGACGCTGATGGTCCTGTCGCGCGACCTGTCGCAGGCGCCGCATGTCAACCGTGTCTCCGTGATGATGGGCACGCCCGCCAACAAGGACGTGTTCCGCGAGACCGGCCTGTGGCACCCGGCGCTGGAGGCCGCCACGCCCAACGACCTGTGCGTCGTCGTGGACTGCGATGACCCGGACCCGGCCGTCGCCGAGCAGGTCGCTGCCGAGCTGAAGGAGCGCCTGGCGCGCATGGCGCGCGACCGCCGCGCCAGCGGCTATGCCGTCGCGCGCAGCTGGCGCCGCGCACGCCAGCTGCTGCCCGACGCCAACATCGCGCTGGTGTCGGTGGCCGGCCACTACGCGGCCGAGCCGACGCGCCAGGCGCTCGAGGACGGCTGCCACGTGATGATGTTCTCCGACAACGTGAGCTACGAGCAGGAGCTGGAGCTGAAGTCGATCGCGCGCGACAAGGGCCTGATCGTCATGGGCCCCGACTGCGGAACGGCCATCGTGAACAAGGCGCCGCTGGCTTTCGCGAATCGCGTGCCTGCGGGTCCGATCGCGATCGTCGGCGCCTCGGGCACCGGCATCCAGGAGCTGGGATCCCAGATCGCGCGGCTGGGCGGCGGCATCACCCATGCCATCGGGCTCGGCGGCCGGGACCTGTCGGAGCGCATCGGCGGGATCAGCGCGCTCACCGCGCTGGACATGGTGGCGCGCGACCCGGACAGCCGCGTCGTCGCCTTCGTGTCCAAGCCGCCGGCGCCCACCGTGCGCACCCGCATCTTCGAGCGCATGCGCGCGCTCGGCAAGCCGGTGGTCGCGCTGTTCCTCGGCGAGCGCCCGTCGCGTCGCGTGTTCGGCAACGTCCATCTGGCCGGCACGCTGGACGAGGCCGCAGCGCTGGCGGTCGAGCTGGCCGCCGCGGACGCGCAGGCCGCGCGCCTGCCCAACGTCTGCGGGCGCGGCGTGTGCGGCCTGTACACCGGCGGCACGCTGGCGGCGGAGGCCGCGCTGCTGCTGGCCGAAACGCTGGACCTGGCGCCCGACGCGTCCCACGACGAAGGCTACATGCTGCGCGCCGGTGGGCATCGCATCATCGACCTGGGCGACGACGCGTACACGCGCGGCCGGCCCCATCCGATGATCGACCCCACGCTGCGCAGCGACATGATCCGCGGCCTGGCGGACGACCCGGCCTACGGCGTGCTGCTGCTGGACATCGTGCTTGGCTTCGGCGGCCACAGGGACCCGGCTGGCGAGGCCGCGGCGGCGGTGGCCGCGATGCGGGCCGCTCGCTGCGACAGCGCGCCCATCGTGGTCATCGCCACGGTGACCGGAACCGCGGCCGATCCCCAGGATCGCGGCAGCCAGATAGCGAAGCTGGAAGAGGCGGGCATCTTCGTCGCCGACAGCGTTCGCGCCGCCGTCCTGCTGGCCGTGCGCGCGATCACGCCGACCGCGCCCAGCTCCAGTGAACCGCCCGATCTGCTGCGCGCCGAGCCCGCGGTCGTGAACATCGGCCTGCGCGGGTTCGCCGACGACCTGAGCGCCAACGGCGTGCGCGTCGTCCATCAGCAGTGGGAACCGGTGGCCGGCGGCAACCCGCGGCTGCAGCGCCTGGTCGCCCTGATGCAGTAATTCGAGGACACCCTTCATGAATCAGAACCTGAACGAAGCCAATGCGGCGGTCATCGCCGAAATCAAGAAAGCGCGACCGCGCCTGATCGACGTCAAGCCCGCGCGCGACTGCATCCCGGTGCTGCGCGAAGGCCGCACGCTGCTGCACGCGGGGCCGCCGATCGCCTGGCGCGATATGACCGGCCCGATGCAGGGTGCGGTGGTGGGCGCCTGCCTGTTCGAGGGCTGGGCGGCGACGGCGGCGCAGGCCGAGGGGCTGGCCGCCTCCGGCGCGATCCGATTCGCGCCCTGCCATGACCATTCCGCGGTCGGCCCGATGGGCGGCATCACCTCGCCGAACATGCCGGTGCTGGTGGTGCGCAACGCCGAGCAGGGCAACTACGCCTACTGCAACCTGAACGAGGGCATCGGCAAGGTGATGCGCTTCGGCGCCTACGAGGGCGAAGTGCAGACGCGGCTGGCCTGGATGCGCGACGTGCTGGGGCCGACGCTGTCGCACGCGCTCGCGCGCATGCCCGAGGGCGTGGACCTCACGGCCCTGATGGCGCAGGCCATCACCATGGGCGACGAATTTCACCAGCGCAACATCGCCGCGTCGGCGCTGCTGCTGAGGGCGTTGGCCGGCGACATCGTCGCCACCGGCGTGCCAGCGCAGGACAAGGAGGACGTGCTGCGCTTCCTGGGCCGCACCGACCAGTTCTTCCTCAACGTGGCGATGGCCTATTGCAAGTGCGTGATGGACGCGGCGGCCCGTATCAAGGCCGGGACCATCGTCACCGCGATGACGCGCAACGGGCGCGACTTCGGCATCCGCGTCAGCGGCCTGGGCGAGCGCTGGTTCACCGCGCCGGTGAACACGCCGGCCGGCCTGTTCTTCACCGGCTACTCGCAGGAGGACGCCAACACC
>JAMPXR010000159.1 GCA_023701085.1 Ramlibacter sp.
ATGTATCCGGACGACGCCGACGTGCAGGCCGTCAAGGACGCGATGTGGGACCCGTTCGAGTACCTGGCCGCGCGCCGGCGCGACGGCCTGCTCAAGACGGACTTCAGCCAGCCGCTGGGCAAGGTCAGCTACCACGTCCCGTGCCACTACCGGGTGCAGAACATGGGCAAGAAGACCGAGGAGGTGCTCAAGCTCGTCCCCGGCACGCAGGTGCACACGACGGAGCGCTGTTCGGGCCACGCCGGCACCTACGGCGTGAAGAAGCCCTTCCACGAGATGGCCATGAAGATCGGCAAGCCCCTCTTCAAACGCATGTCGGAGCACCCGCAGGGCGGGCTGCCCGACTACATCAGCTCCGACTGCCCGCTGGGCGGCCACCACATCGGCCAGGGCTTCGAGCGCAACGCCTTGGGCGCGCCGAAGCTGGAGCACCCGCTGACGCTGATGCGGATGGCCTACGGCTTGAAGTGAAAGACCACCCCGACCAGGACAACATGCAACTCACAGGAAACATCACCCGCGACAGTCTGATGACGCTGGAGGCCTACAGCAAGTACCGCAAGGAGCACAAGGCCGACATCATCGCGCAGCGCAAGCTGCGCAGCATCGCGCTGGGCGAGCACATCACCCTGCAGTTCGAGAGCGAGCTGACGATGCGCTACCAGATCCAGGAAATGCTGCGGCTGGAGAAGATCTTCGAGGAAGACGCGATCGAGGCCGAAATCCAGACCTACGCGCCGCTGGTGCCCGACGGCGCCAACTGGAAGGCCACGATGATGATCGAATACCCCGACGCCAACGAGCGCAAGCGCGAGCTGGCCCGGCTGATCGGCGTCGAGGACCGGATGTTAGTCGAGGTGGAAGGGCAGGCGCGCGTGTACGCCATCGCCGACGAGGACCTGGACCGCGAGACCGAGGAGAAGACCTCGGCCGTGCATTTCATGCGCTTCGAGTTCACGCCGGCCATGGTCGCGGCGATCAAGGCGGGGGCGGGCGTGACGCTGGGCTGCGACCACGGCAACTATCCGGCGCACGTGGCGATCGCCGCCGAGCCGCTGGCCTCGCTGGCTGGCGACCTCAGGTAGGCGCGAACAGGTCGACGCGGTCGGTGATGATGCCCTCGGTGCCCAGGCCGATCAGGCGCTGCGCGGCCCACTCGTCGTTGACGGTGTAGCTCAGGCAGCGCAGGCCGGCGTCGTGCACCTGCGCTACGTTGCCGGCGTTCCACAGCGCGTGGTTGCAGACGACGGCCACGCATTGCAGTTCCAGGGCCATGTCGAGCCAGCCGGTCCACAGCGAGTCCAGCAGCAGGCCGCGTGGCAGCTGCGGCTGCACCGCCTGCGCCGCGGCCAGCGCATCGGGGCGAAATGAGCTCAGCAGCGGCGGCACGGCGGCGCCGGCCCACAGCCGCGCCGCTTCATGCGCGACCGCCGCGCCGGTGTGCGCTTCCGTGCCCCGCGTGGGCTTGATCTCGATATTGAGGAAGAACCCGTTGGCCAGGCAGAAATGCGCGACGTTGGCCAGCGTGGCCAGCGGCTCGCCGGCATAGGCGCGCGAATGCCAATTGCCGGCGTACAGCCGCGACAGCTCGCTCCAGGGCTTGTCGCCGCCCACGCCGCTGCCGCTGGTGGTGCGCTCCAGCGTCTCGTCGTGCATGAGGAAGATCACGCCGTCGGCCGAGAGCTTGGCGTCGCATTCGAACATGCGGTAGCCGTGGCGCGCGCCCAGCCGGAACGCGGCCAGCGTGTTCTCGGGCGCCAGCTTGCCGGCGCCGCGGTGGGCGATCCAGCGCGGGTAGGGCCAGGGCTGCATCAGAGGCGCTTGCCGCTGGCGCCGTCGAACCAGTGGACGCGGTCTTCGCGCGGGGCGACGCGGATCGTCGAGCCCGGGGCCGGCACCGGCTCGCCTTCTCCGCTGCGAACGATGATCTGCTCGTGGCCGAGTCGGCCATAGATCAGCCGCTCGGCGCCCAGCAGTTCCGTGGTCTCGACCCGCAATTCCCAACCGTCCGCGCGCACGTCCAGGTGTTCGGGCCGGATGCCCATCACCGCGCCGGGCCGCCCGCCCGGAGCGTCCTTCAACAGGTTCATGGGCGGCGAGCCGATGAAGCTGGCCACGAATGTCGTCGCGGGACGGTGATAAACCTCCTCGGGTGTGCCGAACTGCTCCATCACACCGGCGTTCATCACCAGCATCCGTTCGGCCAGCGTCATGGCCTCCACCTGGTCGTGCGTGACGAACAGCGACGTGATGCCCAGCTCGCGGTGCAGCTTCTGGATCTCCAGGCGGGTCTGGGCGCGCAGCTTGGCGTCCAGGTTGGACAGCGGTTCGTCGAACAGGAACACCTGGGGCTGGCGCACGATGGCGCGGCCCATGGCGACGCGCTGGCGCTGCCCGCCCGAGAGCTGGCGCGGCTTGCGCTGCAGCAGCGCGCTCAGCTCGAGAATGCCCGCGGCCTTGTCCACGCGCGCCTTGATCTCCTCGCGCGGCACGCCCTTGATCCGCAGTCCGTAAGCCATGTTGTCGAACACGGTCATGTGAGGGTACAGCGCGTAGTTCTGGAACACCATGGCGATGTCGCGCTCGGCCGGCTCCAGGTCGTTGACCACGCGATCGCCGATCGAGATTTCGCCCTCGGAAATCTCCTCCAGTCCCGCCACCATGCGCAGCAGGGTGGACTTGCCGCAGCCGGAGGGTCCGACGATGACCACGAACTCGCGATCCTTGACCTCGGCGTTCACGCCGTGGATGACCTGCAGCTCGTGTCGGCCCTTGCCATAGCGCTTGATGACGTTCTTGATGGTGATCGCTGCCATGTCCGTTCCGCCTTGAATTCTCTTGTCGCGCCAGCTGCTACTTTTCGGACTCCACCAGCCCCTTGACGAACCATTTCTGCATCAGCACCACCACCACGGCCGGCGGCAGCATGGCCAGCAGGGCGGTGGCCATGATGACGTTCCACTCGTTGGCTGCGTCGCCGCCGGCGATCATGCGCTTGATGCCGATGACCACCGGGTACATCTCCTCGCTGGTGGTGGCCAGCAGCGGCCAGAGGTACTGGTTCCATCCATAGATGAACTGGATGACGAACAAGGCCGCGATCGAGGTCTTCGACAGGGGCACCAGGATGTCTTTGAAGAACCGCATCGGGCCGGCGCCGTCCACGCGCGCCGCTTCCACCAGTTCATCGGGCACCGTGAGGAAGAACTGTCGGAACAGGAAGGTGGCGGTCGCCGACGCGATCAGCGGGACCGTGAGGCCCGCGTAGGTGTTGAGCATGCCCAGGTCGGCCACTACCTTGTAGGTGGGCATGATGCGCACTTCGACCGGCAGCATCAGTGTCACGAAGATGGCCCAGAAGAAGAAGCTTTTCAGCGGGAACCGGAAATAGACGATGGCGAAGGCGGACAGCAGCGAGATCGCGATCTTGCCGACCGTGATGACCAGCGCCGAGACCAGGCTCACCCACAGCATGCGGGCGGCGGGTGCCGTGGAGCCCGCCCCCCGGCCGCCGCCGAAGAGCGCGGCCTCGTAGGTGTCCAGCAGGTGGGTGCCGGGCCACAGCGGCATCGGTACCTGAAGGATGTCCTGCGCCGTGTGCGTGGAGGCCACGAAAGCCAGATACAGCGGAAAGCAGACGATCACCAGGCCGAGCACCATCACCAGATGGCTCAGCACGACCAGCCCGGGTTTGCGCTCAACCATGATTGCGGCGTGCCATCAGTACTGCACCTTCTTCTCGATGTAGCGGAACTGGATCACGGTCAGCCCGATCACGATCGCCATCAAGATCACGGACTGCGCGGCCGACCCGCCCAGATCGCCGTTCTTGAAGCCATCCATGTAAACCTTGTAGACCAGGATCATCGTGTCCTGCCCGGGGCCGCCCTGTGTGGTAGCGTCGATGATGCCGAACGTGTTGAAGAACGCGTACACCACGTTGATCACCAGCAGGAAGAAACTGGTCGGCGAGAGCAGGGGGAACTGAATGCTCCAGAAGCGCCGCCAGGGACCGGCGCCGTCGATGGCCGCGGCTTCGATCAGGCTCTTGGGGATCGACTGGAGCCCGGCCAGGAAGAACAGGAAGTTGTACGAAAGGTGGTTCCAGATCGCCACCATGATGATCAGCGCCACCGCATGGTCGGAGTCGAGCAGGTAATTCCAGTCCAAGCCCAGCTTGCCCAATCCGTACGAGACCACGCCGATACGCGGCGAGAACATGAACAGCCACAACACGCCCGCCACCGCGGGCGCGACGGCATAAGGCACGATCAAGAAGGTCTTGTACAGCATCGCGCCGCGCACGATGCGGTCGGCGAACACCGCCAGCAGCAGGGACAGTCCGATGCCCAAAGCGGCCACCAGCACCGAGAACAGGGCGGTGATCTTGAACGACTCGAGGTAGCCCGGGTCCCGCAGCAAGGTTCTGAAATTGTCGAAACCCACCCATTCGGTTGAAATGCCGAACGCATCCTGCAACTGGAATGACTGCACCAGCGCCTGGCCGGCGGGCCAGAAGAAGAACACGCCGATGATGGCCAGTTGGGGAGCGAGCAGCGCCCAGGGCAGCCAGGTCGATCGGAACAGGACGCGCTTTTCCATCGGGCCTTATTGTCGCGCATAAAAAAACCGCCTTCCCTCGGTGCCCGCGGAAAGGCGGCTGGCTGTCCGGCGGTGGGCAGGCGCGTCAGGTCTTGTTGGCCTTTTCGAACCGCTCGAGCTGCTCGTTGCCGCGCTGCACCGCCGCGTCCAGCGCTTCCTTGGCCGTCTTCTTGCCGGTCCAGATCTGCTCGGTTTCCTCGTCGACGATGGTTCGGATCTGGTTGAAGTTGCCGATGCGGATGCCGCGCGACTTGTCGGTGGTCTTGCGGATCATCTGGGTAACGGCCACGTCGGTGCCGGGCTTCTCCTTGTACCAGCCGGATTTCTCCGTCAGCTGGTAGGAGGCCATGGTGACCGGCAGGTAGCCGGTGCGCTTGTGGCTGGCGGATTGCACCTCGGGCTTGGACAGGTAGTTGAAGAACGAGGCCACGCCCTTGTACGTTTCGGGCTTCTTGCCGTTCATCACCCATAGGCTGGCGCCGCCGATGATGGTGTTCTGCGGCGCGCCCTGCACGTCCGGGTAGTACGGCAGCGTGGAAATGCCGTAGGCGAACTTGGCTTCCTTGCTGACGCGCGAGTACAGGCCTGAGGAGCCGGTCATCATGGCGCACTCGCCCGATGGGAAGACGACGTCGGCCTTGTTGTCGCGGCCCTTGTAGACGAACAGGCCCTGCTTGGCCATGTTGGCCAGGTTTTCGAAGTGGCGCACGTGCAGCGGTGAGTTGAAGGCCAGCCGCGCGGTCGGGCCGCCGAAGCCGTTGTTCTGCGTGGCAAACAGCACGTTGTGCCAGGTGGAGAAGCTCTCAAGCTGGGTCCAGCTGATCCAGCTGGTGGTGAAGGGGCACCTGTGGCCGCTTGCCTTGAGCTTGGCGGCCGCCAGCACCACCTCTGGCCAGGTCTTGGGCGCTTCATCCGGATTCAGGCCCGCCGCCTTGAAGGCGTCCTTGTTGTAATAGAAAACCGTCGTGGAACTGTTCAGCGGGAAGCTCAGCATCTGCCCGTTGGAAGCCGTGTAGTAGCCGGCCACCGCCGAGACATAGGCTTTCGGGTCGAACTTGGCACCGGACGCCTGCATCACTTCGGCCACCGGCTTGACCGCACCCTTGGCCGCCATCATGGTGGCGGTCCCGACCTCGTAGACCTGCAGGATGTCGGGTGCGTTGCCGGCCCGGTACGCGGCCATCGCCGCGGTGAAGGTTTCACCGTACGTGCCTTTGTACGTGGGGACGACCACGTATTCCTTCTGGCTCGCATTGAAGTCCTTGGCGAGGTCGCCGATCCATTCGCCCAGCGGGCCGCTCATCGCGTGCCACCACTGGATCTGGGTCTGCGCCTGGGCCGGCAGCGTGAAAGCGACCACCAAAGCCGCAACGGAAAGTTTTAGTTTCATGGGTTCTCCTGGATAAACCGTTCGAATATTAACTTTTCACGATGGCGGATTTTTGACTGGCCCCACGGTGGGACCGCAAGCGGGGTTTCCATAGGTGAGGGGGGAAATGCTGCGCTGCGGTACCATCCTTTTTCAGCCGCGTGGCATTTCGTTTTGGCTGACCTCCTAAAACGATGAACGCCCCCACAACGCTCAACCGACAGATCGCCGCAGCCGAGGAGGCCGCGCCGCGCCTGCGCGAGATTCCCTACAACTACACCTCGTTTTCCGACCGCGAGATCGTGATCCGGCTGTTGGGGCCGGCCGCATGGTCCGTG
>JAMPXR010000160.1 GCA_023701085.1 Ramlibacter sp.
GCAGCAGCAGCGGCGGATCCATGATCAGGGCGCGCGCCAGCGCCGCGCGCTTGATCATGCCGCCCGAAAGCTCCGCCGGCATCTTGCCGGCATCCTCGGGCGCGAGCCCGACCATCTGCAGCTTGACCATCGCCGCTTCGCGCACGACCGCGGCCGGCAGCGTCTTGAGTTCGCGCAGCGGAAAGGCGATGTTCTCCAGCACGCTGAAGGCGGAAAACAGCGCCCCGTGCTGGAACAGCATGCCGATGCGGCTGGCCGCGCCCCTCTTGCCGAGTTCCCCCACCGGTTTGCCCAGCACGGACACCTCGCCCCGCGCCGGCGTTTCCAGCCCGAGGATCTGGCGCAGCAGCACCGTCTTGCCGGTGCCCGATCCGCCCACCAGGGAAAGCACCTCGCCGCGCTGCACCGTCAGGTCCAGGTCCTGGTGCACCACGAAGCGCTTCTCGGGCGTGGTGAAGACCGTCCACAGCTTGCGGATCTCCACCATGGGCGCGCCGCCGGCAGGCAGGGCAAGCTCGTCGGCATCCATCGCTTCAGAGCCCCACGTCCTTGAACAGGATCGCGAACAGCGCGTCGACCAGGATCACCACCGTGATCGCCGCCACCACCGACGCCGTCGTGCCTTCGCCCAGGCTCTGCGTGTTCGGCTTCACGCGCAAGCCGTAGTGGCAGCCGACCAGCGCGATCAGCACGCCGAACACCACCGACTTGCTGCTCGCCAGGATCAGCGTGCTCAGGCTCACCGCATCAGGCAGGGCCGTGATGAAGAACCTGGGCGTGATGCCCAGCGAGACGTCGGCCGCCAGCATGCCGCCCGCCAGGGCGCACAGCGTCGTCCACACGCTGATCAGCGGCATCGACAGCGCCAGCGCCATGGCCCGCGGCATCACCAGGCGGAAGCTGTGGGAGATGCCCATCACGCTCATCGCGTCGAGTTCGTCGTTCACGCGCATCACGCCGATCTGCGCGGTGATCGACGAGCCCGAGCGCCCCGCGATCAGGATGGCGGCCAGCATCGGCCCGAGCTCGCGGATCAGCGCGATGCCCAGGATGTTGACGATGTACGCGTCGGCGCCGAACTGCCGCAGTTGCTGCGACGTGAGGTAGGCCAGCACCACGCCGATGAGGAAGCCGACCAGGGCGGTGATCGGCAGGGCGGCGGCGCCGATGCGGTATACGTGGCCGGAGAAATCGCGCCAGGGGCCCTCGTGCGGCGCGCGCGCCAGACGCAGCAGGTTGAGCGCGAGCTGTCCGGCCAGGGCCACGAACGATCTCATGTGGTCGCCGGCGCGCAGCACCGCCTCGCCCAGCGCGAGGTAGGCGTCCATCCAGCCCGCCTTCCTGTGCGCGCGCGGCGCCACCGTGAAACGGGACACGCGTTCCAGCACCGCGCGCTGCGCCGGCAGCGCGTCCAGCTGGCGCGGCCACTGGCGGCCCCAGCAGTCCCACAGCAGCTGGGCACCCACGTGGTCCAGCTGCTCGGCATGCGTCAGGTCCCAGGCCTGCTGCGCGCTGGCTCCGGCCAGGCTGTTTCGCAGGGATTTCAGCAGGCCGGGTTGCGCGAACTGCGCCGCCGTCCACTGCCCCAGCAGGCGCAGGCGCGCTCCTTCCGGCGCAGGCCGCTGCTCGACGCGAGGCGTGGTTTCCGACATGACGCGCAGGTCCGGGGTGGTCAGCCCGCCATCGTAACTGCACAGCCGGGCAGCGACTGTAGGAAGCCGCCTGCCGCGTGTGTGCTGGCGCCCCGGCGACTTGGGTGCGGACCCGACACGGGTATAAAGTGCCCGAACGACCAGGAGATAGCCATGAGCGACGGCGCCACCACCCCGGAACTGCTGGTGGAGCAGCGCGGACCGGTGTTGTGGCTGACCCTCCAGCGCGAGGAGCGTCGCAATGCGATCAACCACGCCGTGCTGGCGCGGATGATGCAGGCCATCGACGCGGCCCAGGGCGATCGGGCACTGCGCGCGATCGTGGTGACGGGCTGCGGCACGCGGGCCTTTTGCGCCGGCGCCGACCTGCAGTCGGCCCAGGCCTTCGTCAGCGACTATTCCGAACCGTACGCCTCGCTCGCGCTGCTGTTGCGCCGCGCCAGGGCGAGCAACCTGCCGCTGGTCGCGCGCGTCAACGGCGCCTGCATGGCCGGCGGCATGGGGCTGCTGGCGATGTGCGACCTGGCGGTGGCTTCCAGCCATGCGGTGTTCGGCCTGCCCGAGGTCAAGGTCGGGGTCTTTCCGGCCCAGGTGCTGTCGGTGCTGCAGCATCTCATCCCGCGGCGCAGGCTGGCCGAGCTGTGCCTCACGGGCGAGCCGCTGACGGCAGCGCAGGCCCTCGAATACGGACTGGTCAATTACGTCGATGACGACCTGGACGCCAAACTGGACTGGCTGCTGCAGCGCCTGCTGGACAAGTCGCCCGCCGCGATCCGGCGCGGCCTGTACACGATGAAAAAGATCGAAGCCATGCCTTTCGAGGAATCGGTGGCCTTCACCGAAAGCCAGATCGCCCTGTTCACCCTGACGGAGGACGCCAAGGAAGGGCAGCAGGCGTTCCAGCAGAAGCGCAAGCCGCAGTGGAAAGGCCGCTAGCCATGCAGGCGGAACCCGCCAAGAACGGCAAGACCGTGCGCATCGGCGGGGCCTCGGGCTTCTGGGGCGACAGCTGCGTGGGCGCGCCGCAGCTGGTGCGGCTGGGCCGCGTCGATTACCTGGTGTTCGACTACCTGGCCGAGCTCACCATGTCCATCCTGGCGGCGGCGCGCGCCAAGGACCCGACGCTGGGCTATGCCACCGACTTCGTCACGGTCACCATGAAGGCGGTACTCAAGGACGTGGCAGCCCAGGGCATCCGCGTCATCAGCAATGCCGGTGGCGTGAATCCCGCAGCCTGCGCGAACGCCCTGGCCGCGCTGGCCGCCGAGCAAGGCGTGAAGGTTCGGATCGCCGTGGTCCAGGGGGACGACCTCATGCCGCTCGCGGCCGAGCTGCGCCAGGGCCCTGCCGCGTGGGCCGCCGCGCTGCCCGCCGATGCCGAGTCCCCCGCCGGGCGCCTGCAGCTGCCCGAACGTCTGCTGACGGCCAACGCCTACCTGGGCGCGCTGCCGATCCGGCAGGCGCTGGACGAGGGCGCGCAGATCGTGGTGACGGGGCGCTGCGTGGACAGCGCCGTGACCCTGGGCGCCTTGATGCACGAATTCGGCTGGCCCGCCGACGACTACGACCGGCTGGCCCAGGGCAGCCTGGCCGGCCACATCATCGAATGCGGCTGCCAGGCGACCGGCGGGCTGCATACCGACTGGGAGGCCGTGCCCGACTGGGCGCACATCGGCTATCCCGTGATCGAATGCGGCGCGGACGGCAGCTTCATCGTGACCAAGCCGCCGGGCACGGGCGGGCTGGTGAACACGGCCGTGGTCGGCGAGCAGATGCTCTACGAGATCGGCGATCCGCAGCGCTACCTGCTGCCGGACGTCACCTGCGACTTCAGCGGCGTCACGCTGCGACAGGCCGGCGAGCACCGCGTGCGGGTGCAGGGCGCGCGCGGCCTGGCCCCCGGGCCGGCGTACAAGGTTTGCGCGACCTGCGTGAATGGTTTTCGCTGCAGCGCGCAGCTCACCATCGTCGGCATGGAGGCCGCGCGCAAGGCCAGGCGCACCGGCGAGGCGATTCTCGAACGCACGCGCGAGCTGTTCGCGCAGCTTGGACTGGGGGACTACAGCCGCACGGCCATCGAGGTGCTGGGATCGGAACAGGCCAACTACGGCCCGCACGCACGCACGCACGATGTGCGCGAAGCCGTGCTGCGCGTCGCGGTGATGCATCCGCAGAAGGCGGCGCTGGAGCTGTTCGCGCGCGAGATCGCGCCGGCCGGCACCTCCTGGTCGCCCGGCACCACGGGCGCGGACGGCCGCCCGCGCCCGTCCCCCGCCATCACGCAGTTCGCTTTCCTGGTCGACAAGCGGCGTGTCGCGCCGCAGGTCGTGCTGGAGGGGCAGGTGAAGCCCGTGGCGGTGCCGGCCGGCCAGGGCGCCATACCGCCGCCGGTTCGCCCCGACCTGTCGCAGTCTTGGGCATCGGCGCCGGCCGGCCGGCAGGGCGCTGCCGAAACGGTCGAGGTCCCCTTGATCCGCCTGGCCTGGGGCCGCAGCGGCGACAAGGGCGACACCTCCAACATCGGCATCATCGCGCGCCGTCCCGAGTGGCTGCCGCTGCTGCGCGAGCAGCTCACGCCGGAGCGCGTGGCCCGCTGGCTGGGGCATCTGGTGCGCGGCACCGTGACGCGCTACGACGTGCCGGGCATTCACGCGCTGAATTTCGTGTGCACGCGCGCGCTGGACGGCGGCGGTATGGCCTCGCTGCGCAACGACCCCCTGGGCAAAGGCATGGCGCAGATCCTGCTGGCGCTGCCGCTGCGGGTGCCCGCGAGCTGGGGCCTGCGCTAACGGCGAAAAGCGGTATCCTCGAACGCCCGCGCGAGGCATAGACTGGTGCTTCTCCCTCCCTTTTGCTTATCCGGAAGACTCGCATGAACGCCCCCGACAAATCCCCCCAAAACGCCGCCATCGCTTCCATCGAACACTGGATCGGGGGCCGCGTCGTGCCGGGCGCGAGCGGCCGCCGCGCCGATGTGTTCAACCCCGCCCTGGGCAGCGTCACCGGCCGGGTCGCGCTGGCCAGCGGCTCGGAAGTCGCCGCCGCCGTCGCGGCCGCGCAGGCCGCCTTCCCGGCCTGGGCCGATACGCCGCCGATCCGGCGTGCCCGCGTGCTGTTCAGGTTCCTCGAACTGCTGAACCGGCATCGCGACGAACTGGCGCATGCCATCACGGCCGAGCACGGCAAGGTGTTCACCGACGCGCAGGGCGAGGTGACGCGCGGCATCGACGTCGTCGAGTTCGCCTGCGGCATCCCGCAGCTGCTCAAGGGCCAGTTCACCGACCAGGTGTCCACGGGCATCGACAACTGGACTCTGCGCCAGCCGCTGGGCGTGGTGGCGGGCATCACGCCCTTCAACTTCCCGGTGATGGTGCCGATGTGGATGTACCCGCTGGCCATCGCCGCGGGCAACGCCTTCGTGCTCAAGCCCAGCCCGCTGGACCCCTCGCCTTCGCTGCTGATGGCGCGGCTGCTGCAGCAGGCCGGCCTGCCCGACGGCGTGTTCAACGTGGTGCAGGGCGACAAGGAAGCGGTGGACGCGCTGCTGGAACATCCCGACGTCAGGGCGGTCTCGTTCGTCGGCTCCACCGCAATCGCGCAGAAGATCTACGAAACCGGCGCGCGCCACGGCAAACGGGTGCAAGCGCTGGGCGGCGCCAAGAACCACATGGTGGTGATGCCCGATGCCGACATGGACCAGGCCGTGGACGCGCTGATCGGCTCGGCCTTCGGCTCGGCGGGCGAGCGCTGCATGGCGATCTCGCTGGGCGTGCTGGTGGGCGAGGCGGCCGACAGGATCCTGCCCAAGCTGGCCGAGCGCACGCGCGCGCTGAAGATCCGCAACGGCACGGACCTGGACGCGGAGATGGGGCCGATCGTGAGCAGCGCGGCGCACGAGCGCATCGCGGGTTACATCGGGCAGGGCGCAGGCGAAGGCGCCAAGCTGGTGGTGGACGGGCGCACCTTCGAGGCCGCCAAGGCCGGCGCGGGCTGCGGCAACGGCTTCTGGATCGGCGGCACGCTGTTCGACAACGTCACGCCCGAGATGAAGATCTACAAGGAAGAAATCTTCGGCCCGGTGCTGGGCTGCGTGCGCGTGAAGGACCTGGCCGCCGCCGTCCAGCTCATCAACTCGCACGAGTATGGCAACGGCGTCGCCTGCTTCACCAGCGACGG
Source organism: Ramlibacter sp. (assembly GCA_023701085.1). Classification (GTDB taxonomy): domain Bacteria; phylum Pseudomonadota; class Gammaproteobacteria; order Burkholderiales; family Burkholderiaceae_C; genus Ramlibacter. Next base: position 5,829 of record JAMPXR010000160.1, read on the forward strand.
CAACGTGGCGCGCGAATTCAGCCGGCGCGTGCAGGTCGGCATGGTCGGCATCAACGTGCCGATTCCGGTCCCGATGGCCTGGCATGGTTTCGGCGGCTGGAAAAAGAGCCTGTTCGGCGACATGCACGCCTATGGCGAAGAGGGCGTGCGTTTCTACACCAAGCAGAAATCCATCATGCAGCGCTGGCCGGAAAGCATCGGCAAGGGCGCGGAGTTCGTGATGCCGACCGCCAAATGAGCGGGCGGCCGGCGCGGACCCGTCAACGTCTCCTGCGACTCGGCGCCGGCCTGCTGCTGGCCTGCCAGGCCGGGACCGCTTCGGCCGCCGAGCCGCACCGGCCACTGTTCATCACGCCGGTGATCGAGGGGCTGCTGATCTGCGACGACCTCAAGCACAACGAGAACCGCCACCTGATCGACGCCAACTCGTATTGCACCGCCCACGGGCGCAGCGGCAGCAAGGCGAC
>JAMPXR010000161.1 GCA_023701085.1 Ramlibacter sp.
CCTTGTGGTTCGACACGCGGCCGTGGTCGACGAAGAGGTAGGGATGGAAGCGCACGCCGGCCGAGGGCTCCATGACGGGCGCCGATGCCTCGATGCGCGCCGCGAAGCCGGAGTCGCCGGTCAATTCCCTTTCCGTATAGCCGCGCACGGTGCCGGCGCCGCCCAGCCCGAATCTCTCGCCGGAGATCAGGGCATGGGGGCTGAGCTGAAGGTCCAGCCGGGCGTTGATCGCAAAGCCCCTGGCCAGCGTCATGTCCCGGAATCCGGACAGGCGGGAGATGAGGTAATGCCTCCTGGCGCCGGCACGCGCGGCCTCGAAGGTTTCCCGTGAGCTGCCCCCGGCGTTGGCGGACAGGGAGGCATGCACTCCCCAGGCCGCCTGCGGGCCCTGTTTCTGGCCGGTGTAGGCCAGCAGAAGCGGCACGGCCGTGACGCTCACGCCGGCCGAGCCGCACGCGGCGGAACCGAAAGCCCCCACCGAGCACTCGTTGTCGTATTCGCGCCCATCCACGCCGAGGGTGAGCCGGTGGTCGTATTCGCCGATCCGCTCGAGGTTGCGGTTGGCGCGAAGCCCCAGCACCGTGCCTTTGCCGGCGAAGTTCAAGGGGCCGGCAGGCGTGAACGTCGTGCCGATGCTCACATTCGAATGGGCGAAAAAGGCATCGAACGACGCCGACTGCGAGTACACGGGCACGCGGTAACCGGCGGCGAAGATGCGAACCCGGTCGGGGTGCTCCGGCGAGGTCTGGTACTGCATCGTGGCGACGTGGTCCCGCCCGAACAGGTTCGAATGCTGCACGCCGACGATCACGCGGTGCTTGCCCGTCGATTCCTGTCCCGCGTTGTTGTAGCCCAGCAGGAACTGCAGCGGCCGGGTCTCGGTCACGGCGACGTCGGCGTCGACTTCCCCTGGCCTGGCGCCCGCGCTCAGCGTCACCTTGACCTCCTTGGCGGGGTTTTCGTTGCTCAGCTGGATGTCCCGGTCGATGGCGCGCACGATCGGCGTCGCGCCCTCGCGCAGGCTCGGCAGCCCGGCCCGGATGTTGGCGTCGTCGAAGTGCAGGTTGCCCGCGATCCGCACGTTGGCAAGCTTGCCCTCGACGACGCGGATCACGACCGTGCCGCCGCTGATGTCCTGCTCCGGGAGGTAGGCGACGACGCCGCCATAGCCTGCGGCCCGATACGCGTTCTGGATGCGCGCCGCGACCTGGTTGAGTTCGGGCAGGCTGCGTTGGGTGCCGGCGAATCCGGCGGTCAGGCCGGAAATCGCCGCGTCCGGCAACAAGGTGTTGCCTTCCACGCGCAGCGCGGTGACGTTGATTCTTTGCTGCTGCGCCGCCGGCGCGGCGGGCGCCTGCGCCGGCACCTCGACCGCCGCGCCGAGGATGGAGAAGGCGGCGGCGCAACGAAGCAGCATCCGTCCATGTTCGGCCCGCCGTGGGGACGAGCGCGGAGACGCGGAGCCATCAACAGGATTTTGGTTGTTCATGTTCGGGCGACGGCGAATGGCGGGGCAGGCAGCCTACTACGAAATCCCGCCGTTTTTAAGCGGAGTTACACGTGAGGGACCGGACGGGTGCCCGGCGGGATCGTGTCTTCGTCCGAGGACGAGGCCGGCAGGCAACGCAACACATAGGCGCTGAAGTTGTCGTGGGCCGCGGGCATGCAGGCCCGCACGGCGGCGGCGAGCCGGTCGCGCCAGGCCTCGACGTCGCTGCTGCCGGCGTGCAAGTCGCCGAGGCGGGTTTCGTCCAGCAATTCCCAGACGCCGTCGCTGCAGAGCAGCACCCCGTCCCCGGGCTGCAGCGTGACGGGCTGCTCGGTCAGATAGGGCTGGGCCTGCTCATCGTTGGCGCCCAGCGACGCGTACAGCACGTTGCGCTGCGGATGGTCCCGCAGCCCTCGCGCCGGGTACAGCCCCGCGTCGATGAAGCGTTGCACCAGGCTGTGGTCGTGCGTCTGAGCCGCGACCCGATCGCCCCGGAAAACGTAGCCGCGCGAATCGCCCAAATTGCCCAGCAAGGCCTCGCCGCGCTGGTAATTGACCAGCACCAGCACCACTGTCGAGGCCATGCGGGCCAATCGGGCTTCGGTCTTCTGTTTGGCCACGACGGCTTGGTGCGCCTGCCCGATGCAGTGTCGCACCGTGTCCGCGGAAAAAACCGGCAGCTGCCGGAATGCCGATTGGGCGGCGGCCACGGCGGTTTGCGCGGCGACATCGCCTCCGCCTTGCCCGCCCGCACCGTCAGCCAGCACGAACAGGCGCAAGGCCCCTACGGCCTCGCAATCGCCCAGGGCGTCCTCGTTGTAATCACGTCCACCCTGGTGCGTAAAACTGGCGACCTCGATCCGGATGGCGCCACCGTTGCTCATCAGGGCCCTCGGTCAGTCGATCGGGCCTTCATGCGCGCGGTCTCGCTTTCGTAGGCAGCGACGAAGGCCTTGCCAAAGACGCTCTGGAAATCGTCCTCGACTTCGCGCCGCAGCTGCGCATAGCGTTCCAGGTACAGGTCCCACAACCGGGTCTTGCGCATGGCGGGCAGCGCCTTCTCCAGCAGCGAGCCGCGAATGAGGCGCTCGCCCAGGATCGCGGGATCGAACTTGGCCAGCACTTCGTCCAAGGCCGCGCGCGTGCCCGCGATCACCCCCAGCTCGTGCGCCCGCAGGTCGTTGAATGCGTCGTCCATCGCCTCGTCCGGGCGCATGAAGCCGGGCATGGCCCGGCCCAGGAACTGAAGCAGCACGGCCTCGGCATTGGGCAGGAACTTCAAGGGGTTGTTGGCCTCGGTCGAAATGATGGTGACGCTGGCTTGCACTTCCCGCTTGATGTTGGCGCGCACGGCAAGCATGTCGATGGCGCCCGCCGTCGCGCTGCGCAGCAAGGCGCCAATCAGCGCCATGACCTCGGGCGTCAGGCCATGGGGCAGCGCGGCCGGCGGCAGCCGCGCGCCGGTCAGGAAAGCGCGCGCCAGCGCATCGGCCGACCCAACGGGCATGGGCGGCGGCTGGAAGGCCTGTGCCGGCGCCGCGCCACGAGGCGCGGCCTGCGGGGCCGGCGGCGAGGCGGGTTGCGGCTGCAGTGGCCGCGGCGGCTGGTAGGCTCCGCCGATTTCCGCCAGGTCGTCGCGCATCGGCACGCCCAGGCTCTCGGGCCGCGCAGCGTCCCCGAAGAGGGCCAGCGGGTCACCATTGTCGGGCTGGGCCAGCAAGGAAGACGCCGCCCCCGACGCGCTGCCTGGCACGCCAGCGCCCGCCCCCACGGCGGCAAGAAACGGGTCGCCGGACGCGGCGCCGCCCGGCGCGAACAAGGCGTCGATGGACTCTTCCGCCTGCACCAGCGCATGCGGCGCGCCCGCGCCCGAACCCCCCGACATGGCAGCCAGGGGGTCCGCGCTGTTTCGGGCCGACGCCGACGGCAAATCGAAGGGATTGAAGTCCTCCGGAATGAGCAGCGCGGGCGGCGGCGTGCGCGCGGGCGCGCCGCCTAGGTCCGCGCTCGGGGCGGGCGCGGCAAGCGGGTCCAGGGCGGCTCGAGGCAACTGGCCCAATGCGGCAAACGGATCGGCGCCGGCAGCGGGCGCGCCGCCGAATGCCGCCAGGGGGTCGGCACCGGCCGCCGGCGCGCGCGGCGTCGAGGCCGCCGAACCCAGCAGTCCTGCCAAGGGATCATCGACGGGATGCAAGGGTGCGCCCGGCATGGGCACGGCGGACGGCCCCGGTGCCGGCGCGTCCGGCGCTGACAGGCCGGCGAACGGGTCCGCTCCCGCCGGCGCGACGGCGGCGAGGTTCTGCGTGGGTTCCAGGACTTCCTGCGGCTCGGCGCCGGCCGGCGCTTCGCAGGAACTCACCAGCAGCACGTAAGGGCCGATGCCCAGGCGCATCCCCTGCGCGAGCGGCATCGCCTGGCCGGACTTCAACTGCGCGCCGCCCGCGTCGATGGTCAGGACCGTGCTGGAGTTCGTGATGGTGGGCACATCGTGCGGAAAACTGATCGTCGCGTGCAGGCGCGACACGCGCCGGTGCGGATCCGGCAAGGCCAGCGTGTTGCCCTCGTCCCGGCCGATCGTGCCGCCCGCGCCTTCGAAGCGGCAGCTCGCGCCGGCCACCGGTTTGTCATCGAGCGAAACGAGATCCAGGGTGACTTGCGGCATACGCTCGATCTCGCTTGGTCAAGCAGGGAAGGACGAAGGGTGTGGGATGCGGCAAATTCTGACCGCGTTGGCGTTTCCCGGCAAGCCGCCGATGCGCATTGGTCCATTGGGGCGCGCCCCAGCGCATGCTCATTCGCTCCAAGCCACAGACGGACGTCGGCGAGCCCGGCCCCCGCCACCTGGGAATAAGTCCCTTGCATCTTTGACTGCAAGCTGCTCTACTCCATTGCCCGTGCTGAGTGGCACAGACGCATCGGACGGCGAAGTTGCGCGAGCGGCGAAGCGGCCGTTCGAGCCGCCCTCGCGGCGCCGGCTGGCCCAGCGAACAGGGAGAGGCACTTGTACGATCTGAGTCATCACGCACTGCCGATTGACCCGCAGCAGCCTTGCGGCCCCGACTGCGAGTACGACCCCAGCTTCCTGGCCCTGACGCAGGCCGCCATCGGAAAGCCGGAGCAGCAGTTCGGCGACACGGTGATCCCCGCGGTCGAGCCCGATTGGCGCAGCGTCGAACAGATGGCCTCCGAGCTCATGGGCAAGACGCGGGACCTGCGAGTGGCCTCCTTGCTGACTGTGGCGGCGACCAGGTTACATGGAGTTACCGGGTTTGCGGCTGGTATCAAACTCGTGCAGATACTGTGCGAGCAATACTGGGACGAGGTGCACCCGCGCCTCGTCATCGAGGGCGACAGCGACCCCTACCTTCGAATCAACGCCCTGACCTCGCTGTCGGGCAGCAGCGGCGGTTACGCCGAGAGCTCGCCCATGATGCGCGCGCTTCGCGATGCGCCGATCGCCAATCGCGCGGTGACGATCAAGGTGCGCGATGTCGAGCTTGCCGCGACCAATGACGCGTCCAGCAGCTATTCGGATGCGCAGATCGTTTCGATCCTCAACGATGCGATCGCGGAAGGCTCGGAGGCGATCGCCGCGTTCGAGGCGGCCGCTTCGTCTTTCGCGGCCCTGAACGCGCAGGTCGCCTCGCGAATGTCGGGGCAGGAGCTGCCGGATTTTTCCGACCTGGAGGCCCTGATCAAGGCGGTCGGCGGCGCGATTGCAGGGGCCAGGGCATCGGGCGTCGCCGAACCTTCAAGCGACGGCACCGACCCCGCATCCGACGGTGTCGACGCCGCAGCCGGCGGGCCTGGCGCGCGCAGCGCTGCGCCGGGCGAGATCCGCTCGCGCGACGATGTGCGTCGCGCGCTTCAGCGTGTTTGTGAATACCTGGAGAAGCACGAGCCCAGCAATCCCGCATCGCTGTTCGCGCGCCGGGCCGAACGGATGCTGGGCATGGATTTCATCGGCATCGTGCGCGAACTGTCCCCGGATTCGATGCAGCAAATACAGATCGTTACTGGCGCAAAAATCGCGGAGGAGTGAAAGTTACGCCTCCTCACTTTTCGGAACTTACTTGAAAGGGGAACCGGCCATGGCAGCAAGGAAGAGCGGGCAGAAATGGATTGCGAAGAATCGCGCCCCGCGCGTGCAGATCGAGTACGACGTGGAGGTGTACGGGTCTGAAAAGAAGATCCAGATTCCTTTCGTCATGGGCGTCTTGGCGGACTTGTCGGGAAAGTCCGAAACGGCCCTGCCGGACATCGCGGATCGCAAATTCGTCGAAATAGATTTCGACAACTTCGACGCCCGCATGAAGGCGATCAAGCCGCGTGTCGCCTTCACCGTGCCCAACACCCTCACGGGCGAAGGCTATCTGTCGGTCGACGTGAGCTTCGAGAACATGGACGATTTTTCACCGGCGAACGTGGCGCGCAAGATCGGCGCGCTCAACCAGCTGCTGGAGGCCCGCACCCAGCTGCACAACCTGCTTTCCTACATGGACGGCAAATCGGGGGCGGAGGAACTGCTGGCCAAGGTCCTGCAGGATCCCGCACTGATGATGTCCCTGTCCGCGTCGGCCAAGCCGGCGGATTCCGCCCCCGGCGCGCAGTAACAGAAGGAGCAGAACATGGCCACCGAAGCCCGCTCAGAATCGTCCCTGGCGCAAGTCGAATTCCAGGGGCAGGAGTTTGCCTCCCTGCTCAACAAGGAATTCAAGCCCAAGACCGATGAAGCGCGTGGCGCCATCGAATCGGCGGTGCAGACGCTCGCG
>JAMPXR010000162.1 GCA_023701085.1 Ramlibacter sp.
GGCGCGGTGCGCCAGCTCGACCCCGCCATCGCGCGGCGCAGGCCGCTGAGCTTTTTCGCCTACGGCTGGGGCGAGGTCACGCCGCCGCAGCAGGGCGGGCCGGCGTTCGAGACGCAATTCGAGGGCCTGCTGACGCTGCGGTCCTGGGGCTTTCCGGTGTCCGGCCGCACCCAGCTGGCGACCGGCGCCGATGAGCTCATCGCGTACCACGGGGCCGTCGGCAGGGAGCGCGACAGCCTGCCGTTCGACATCGACGGCGTCGTCTACAAGGTCAACCGCCTGGCCCTGCAGCAGCGGCTGGGTTTCGTCACGCGCGAGCCGCGCTGGGCGGTGGCGCACAAGTACCCGGCGCAGGAGCAGATGACCTTGGTCGAGGCCATCGACGTGTACGTCGGGCGCACCGGCAAGCTGACCCCGGTGGCGCGGCTCGCGCCGGTGTTCGTCGGCGGCGTCACCGTCACCAACGCCACGCTGCACAACGAGGACGAGGCCCGCCGCAAGGACGTGCGGGTCGGCGACACGGTGATCGTGCGGCGCGCCGGGGACGTGATCCCCGAGGTCGTCTCGGTCGTGCCCGACCGGCGCACCCACCAGCATCCGCCGTTCACCATGCCGCGCCGCTGCCCCGTCTGCGGCTCCGAAGCCGTGCGCGAAGAGGGCGAGGTCGACTACCGCTGCAGCGGCGGCCTGTTCTGCGGCGCGCAGCGCAAGCAGGCGCTGCTGCACTTCGCGCAGCGCCGCGCCATGGACATCGAGGGCCTGGGCGAGAAACTGGTCGACCAGCTGGTGGACGGCAAGGTGATCAAGACCCTGCCCGACCTGTACCGGCTCGGGCTGAACGCGCTCGCCAGCCTGGAGCGCATGGCGGAGAAATCGGCGCAGAACCTGCTTGCGGCGCTGGAGCACTCCAAGCGCACCACCTTGCAGCGCTTCCTGTTCGCCCTGGGCATCCGCCATGTCGGGGAGGCGACGGCCAAGGACCTGGCGCGGCACTTCGGCACGCTGGACGCGATCATGGATGCGGGCGTGGACGAGCTGCTGCAGGTGCCCGACGTCGGACCGGTGGTGGCCGAGAGCATCCACACGTTCTTCCAGCAGCCGCACAACCGCGAGGTGGTGGAACAGCTGCGCGCCTGCGGCGTCGCCTGGGAGGAAGGCGAACCGGCGCGCGCGCCCAGGCCACTGGCCGGCAAGACCATCGTGCTGACCGGCACGCTGCCCACGCTCAGCCGCGACGAAGCCAAGGACCTGCTGGAAGCGGCGGGCGCCAAGGTGGCGGGCTCGGTGAGCAGGAAGACCGACTACGTGATTGCTGGCGAGGAGGCAGGCAGCAAACTCGACAAGGCCCGGGAGCTGGGCGTGACGGTGCTCGACGAGGACGGGCTGCGCTCGCTGCTGCGCTGAGCGTCAGGCAGGCGGCTGTTCCGGCCGCTGCCACAGCCAGGCCCCGACGCTGGCCATGATCGCGATGGCGATGAACGCCAGCCAGATGGGCCGGGCGAACACCAGCATGATGATCGCGGCCAGGGACATCATCACGGTGGACATCCACTTGGCGGGGCGCCGCACCACGCCGCCGTGGCGCCAGTCGCGGATGTGCGGGCCCAGGCGCGGATGGTTCTCCAGCCAGTGCGACAGGCGCGGCGAGCTGCGCGCGGCCGCCCAGGCCGCCAGCAGGATGAAGGGCACGGTGGGCATCACCGGAACGAAGGCCCCGATGATGCCCAGGACCAGGCATGCGACGGCAAGCGTCTTGAGCATCCAGCGCACCGGCCGCGACAGGGCGGGGGCATCCTCGGCGGCATCGGTGTATTGGGGGTCCGGCATGCAGCGATTGTGCCGCGCGGCTATGCTTGCCGGATGGCCGTACGTGAAATCCTGAAGATGGGCGATGCGCGCCTGCTGCGCGTGGCCCAGCCCGTGGCCCGGTTCGACACCGACGAGATCCACCGGCTGGTGTCGGACATGCTGGACACCATGCGCGCCGCCGACGGCGCCGGCTTGGCCGCGCCCCAGATCGGCGTGGACCTGCAGCTGGTCGTCTTCGGCGCCGATGCGGCCAATCCCCGCTATCCGGACGCGCCGCGGGTGCCGCGCACCGTGCTGCTCAACCCCGTGATCACGCCCCTGGGCCCCGAGGAGGAAGAGGGCTGGGAAGGCTGCCTCTCGGTGCCCGGCCTGCGCGGCGTCGTGCCGCGCTGGGCCCGGATCCGCTATACGGGCTTCGATCCATACGGCGATGCGATTGACCGCAGTGCCGAAGGCTTCCATGCGCGTGTGGTGCAGCACGAGTGCGACCACCTGATGGGCAAGCTCTATCCGATGCGGGTGCGCGACTTCAGCAAATTCGGCTTCACCAGCGTGCTGTTTCCGGGGCTGGACGCCGGGCAGGACGATTGAAGCACTGCATCCGCGCGTCCGGCTGTCCGCCCACGCGTCCGCGCCGTTCAGGCCGCCAGAGCTTCCAGCAGCTCCGTCTCGATCTCGATCTGCCGCCTGTTCTGCTGCAGTTCGGCGCCGTCGATCAGGAAGGTGTCCTCAACCCGTTCGCCCAGCGTGGACACCTTCGCCAGGTGCAGGTTGATCTTGTGCCGCGCGAGCACGCGCGCCACCGAATAGAGCAGGCCCACCCGGTCGCTGGCTGAAATGCTCAGCAGCCAGCGCTGGGCTTTCTCGTCGGGCGCCAGGTGCACGCGCGGCGCGATCGGGAAGCTCTTGACGCGGCGCGACACGCGGCCGCGGCTGGGCGGGGGCAGCGGGCCGGCCTGCTCGATGGTGTGCTGCAGTTCGGCCTGGACCATGCTGATCAGTTCGCGGTTGTGTTCGGGCAGCATGGAGCTGACGACCTGGAAGGTGTCGATCGCGTAGCCGTTGCCCGCGGTGTGGATCTTGGCGTCGAGGATGGAAAAGCCGGCGTGCTCGAAATAGCCGCAGATGCGGGCGAACAGATCGGGCTGGTCCGGCGTGTAGACCACGACCTGCAGGCCCTCGCCCACCGGGGACAGCCGCGCCCTGACGACCGCCCCGGCCCGGCCCACGTGGCGCGACAGGTGGCGCGCGTGCCAGGCGATGTCGCCGGCGTCGTGGCGCATGAAGTAGCCCACGTCCAGCGTGTCCCACAGCTTCTGGTGCGCCTGGAACGGCAGCGCGTAGAGCTGCAGCTGCACCAGCGCCTCGCGCTTGCGCGCCTCGACTTCGGCATCGGGATCGGGCGCGCGTCCGCCCAGCGTGCGCAGCGTCAGGCGGTACAGGTCCTCCAGCAGCTTGCCCTTCCAGGCGTTCCAGACCTTGGGGCTGGTGCCGCGGATGTCGGCCACCGTCAGCAGGTACAGCGCCGTCAGGTAGCGCTCGTTGCGAACGCGCCGCGCGAACGCCTCGATCACGCCGGGGTTGCTCAGGTCCTGCTTCTGCGCGATCCGGCTCATGGCCAGGTGCTCCCGGACCAGGAACTCGATCAGCTTGGCATCCTCGGGGTCGATGGCGTGCTGGCGGCAGAACAGCCGCACGTCGCGCGCGCCCAGCTCCGAGTGATCGCCGCCGCGGCCCTTGCCGATGTCGTGGAACAGCGCGGCCACATACAGGATGTAGGGCTTGTCCCAGCCGGCCGCCAGCTGCGAGCAGAACGGATACTCGTGCGCGTGCTCCGCGATGAAGAAGCGCCGCACGTTGCGCAGCACCATCAGGATGTGCTGGTCCACCGTGTAGACATGGAACAGGTCGTGCTGCATCTGCCCCACGATGCGGCGGAATGCCCAGACGTAGCGTCCCAGCACCGAGGTCTGGTTCATCAGCCGCATCGCGTGGGTGATGCCGCGCGGCGCCATCAGGATCGCGCGGAACCGGGCATGGTTGACCGGGTCGCTGCGGAAGTCCGCGTCCATCACCTTGCGCGCGTTGTAGAGCGCGCGCAAGGTGCGCGCCGACAGCCCCTCGGCGCCGACCGTCGTCTCGAAGACCAGGAATGTCTCCAGGATCGCCTGCGGCTGCTTCAGGTACAGGTCGTCGCTGGCGACCTCGATCGTCCCGGCCTTGATGGCGAACCGCTCGTTGACCGGTTCGGGCTCGTGCTGGCTCGGATTGAGGCGCTCCTCGATGTTGAGCAGCAGGATCTGGTTGAGCTGCGCGACCGCCTTGGCGGCCCAGTAGAAGCGCTTCATCAGCGACTCGCTGGCGCGCGAGATCAGGCGTCCGCTGGAATGGAACCAGGTGCGGTAGCCGAAGGATTCCGCCACGGCGGTCTGCAGGTCGAACACCAGCCGGTCCTCGCGCCGTCCGGCGATCATGTGCAGCCGGGCGCGGATCAGGCTGAGCAGCTCTTCGTTGCGCTTGATCTGGCGCGCCTCGAACGGCGTGGCCAGACCTTTGCGCGCCAGCTCGTCCCAGCTCCTGCCGAAGCCGGCCGCCTTGGCGACCCACAGGATCACCTGCAGGTCGCGCAGGCCGCCGGGCGATTCCTTGCAATTGGGCTCCAGCGAGTAAGGCGTGTTCTCGAACTTGGTATGGCGCTGGCGCATCTCCAGGGTCTTGGCAATGAAGAACGCCTTGGGATCGAGCGTGGCCGCGAAGCGCTTCTGGAACACGGCGTACAGCTTGGCGTCGCCGTCGACCCGCCGCGATTCCAGCAGGGAGGTGCGGACCGTGACATCGCTGTCCGCCTGGGCCAGGCATTCGGAGACGGTGCGCACACTGGAGCCGATCTCCAGCCCGCAGTCCCAGCAGCTGCCGATGAACGCCTCGACCCTGCGCCGCAGCTCGGCATCGGCGTCGGCCGGCGCCGCGTCGGGCATCAGCACCAGCACGTCCACGTCCGAGTGCGGGAACAGCTCGCCGCGCCCGAAGCCGCCGACCGCCAGCAGCGCGAATTCCTGCGGGAGCCCGGCCCGCGCCCACAGCGACTTCAGTGCAAGGTCGGCCTCGCGCGACAGCCCCCGCAACAGGCTGCGGATGCCCCGTGCCGAGCTGCCGCGGGCCGACAGCGCGGCCAGCAGTTCGCCCTTGCGGGCGCGGTAGCGTTCGCGCAGTGTCTGGACGTCCGGCTGGGCTACGTGCGCGTCCATGGTCGGATGCCTCGGGCGCCGGCCGCGCCAGCCACGCGCCCGTCCCGCCATCCCTTGCCGGAGGCGGGCAGGGCGCGGGTCGGCGCGGGAGACATGGCCTTCAGGCGTGGACGAAGGGCGGCGGCGCGGGGCTGCCGGCCGACAGCGTCATGACCTCGTAGCCGGTCTCGGTCACCAGGACCGTGTGTTCCCACTGGGCCGACAGCGAATGGTCCTTGGTGACGATGGTCCAGCCGTCGTTGCCGAACTCCTTCACGTCCCGGCGGCCGGCGTTGATCATGGGCTCGATCGTGAAGGTCATGCCCGGCTTGAGTTCTTCCAGGGTGCCGGGCCGCCCATAGTGCAGCACCTGCGGCTCCTCGTGGAAATTGCGGCCGATGCCATGGCCGCAGAACTCCCGCACCACCGAGAAGCCCTGGCCCTCCGCGAACTTCTGGATGGCAAAGCCGATATCGCCCAGGCGGATGCCGGGCTTGACGCGCACGATGCCGTGCCACATCGCCTCGTAGGTCAGCGCGACCAGGCGCTTGGCCGCGATGGACACCTCGCCCACCAGGAACATGCGGCTGGTATCGCCGTACCAGCCGTCCTTGATGACCGTCACGTCCACGTTGACGATGTCGCCCTTCTTGAGCGGCTTGTCGTTGGGGATGCCGTGGCACACCACATGGTTCACCGAGGTGCACAACGACGCCGGGTAGGGCGGGTAGCCGGCGGGCTGGTAGCCCAGGGTGGCGGACGTCGTGCCCTGCCGGGCCATGCAGTCCGCCGCCAGCCGGTCGATTTCGCCCGTCGTGATGCCCGGCTTGATGTGCGGCGTGATGTAGTCCAGCACCTCCGCGGCCAGCCGCCCCGCCACGCGCATGCCCTCGATACCTTCGGCGTCTTTGTAGGTAATGCTCATGGATGGGACTGGATCGGGTGCGGCATCGGCAGGCACCGATTATTCCAGACAGCGAATTTCCCTGCCTTGCCCGGCGGCATGCGGCGCCGCGCCGGCGGCGCGAAGCCAACGCCGCAGCTAAAATAGGGCGTCGCCACGGGCGGCCCCAGTCAGCGGCCGGCCGATCACCGTTTCCCCGAGCACACAGGCTTCACAGTGACCTTGCACATCACCGAGTACGAGGGCGGCAACGCGCTCAGCGGCTTCCGGGCCCAGCAACTGCTGCCGCAGCTGCAAGCC